>JAPPJA010000043.1 GCA_028874675.1 Chloroflexota bacterium | reverse complement strand
AAACTGAGGAACGTTTAAGCCATGACAGCTGTACAGACCGCTACTGACACTATCCTTGAGGTGAATGACCTCAAAACGTACATCTTCACCCGTGCCGCCACCGTCAAAGCGGTAGACGGCATCTCATTCAACTTGAAGAAGGGTGAAACGTTGGGCATCGTAGGGGAGTCCGGTTGCGGCAAGACCATGACTGCCCTCTCCCTGTTGCGGCTAGTGCCCAAGCCGGCGGGGCGAATCGTCGAGGGCGAGATAGTTCTCAACGGCGAGGACATCCTGCAGAAGAGTGAAGACGAAATGCGCGACGTGCGTGGTCGCCAGATCTCAATGATCCTGCAGGACCCGCAAACCTCCCTCAACCCGGTGTTCACCATTGGCAACCAGTTGATGGAAGCCCTGGGCATGGCCCGCAGGGAAAGCCACAAGAACATGATCTCCCGGGCGGTTGACGCCCTCCGCAACGTGAACGTGGCTGCCCCCGAGCGACGCCTGGAAGACTTCCCCCACCAGATGAGCGGCGGTATGAAGCAGCGCGTGGTCGGAGCCATCGCCCTGTCCTGCGAGCCCGGCGTCATCATCGCCGACGAGCCTACGACGGCCCTCGACGTCACCATTCAGCTGCAGTACCTCAGGCTGCTGAAGGATATTCAGGCCGAAACCGGCCTGGCCATCATCTTCATCACCCACGACTTCGGAGTGGTCGCCCGAATGTGCGATCGCGTAGCCGTGATGTACGCGGGACGGGTTGTGGAAAACGGTCCCGTCCGCGAAATCTTCAACGAGCCTTCCCACCCCTACACCAGGGCGCTGATTGACTCGGTGCCCAAGCTGGAAGAGAGAACCGAGCGGTTGTATTCCATTGAGGGGCAGCCGCCTCTGCTCTCCAACTTGCCCGAAGGCTGCCGGTTCGCCGAACGCTGCGAATTTAGCCGCGACAAATGTATCGGCGAGTATCCGCCTTCCTACACCGTAAGTGAGGCCCACACCGCCGACTGCTGGAGGATGGACGAATCATGGTAACAACCAACGGTGATACTCCCCTCATCCAGGTAAAGGACCTGAAGAAATACTTCCCCGTCACCAAGGGGCTTATCCTGATGAAGACCATCGGCTACGTGCAAGCCGTGGACAGCATCAATTTCAGCATCCGTCAGGGTGAAACACTGGGCCTGGTGGGGGAGTCGGGCTGCGGCAAAACCACGACCAGCAAGCTCATGCTCCGTCTGGAAAGGCCCACCGAAGGGGAGATTCTCCTCGACGGTAAAGACATCCAGAACTTTAAGGGGACCGAACTGCAGGACTACCGTACTACGGTCCAGGCAGTCTTCCAGGACCCCTGGTCTTCCCTCAGCCCCCGCATGCGGGTCAGGGACATCATCGCCGAACCGCTGGTCGTAAACCGGTCGGTAAGTCACCAGGAACGGGACGAACGTGTGGGCGAGGTGTTGTCCCAGGTGGGCCTCCATGCCCAGCAGGCCAACAACTACCCCCACGAATTCAGCGGTGGCCAGCGCCAGAGAATCGCCGTTGCCAGCGCCCTCGCCTCCTTCCCCAAGATGATCGTTCTGGACGAGCCCGTCTCCGCCCTGGACGTCTCCATCCGCGCCCAGATTATGAACCTGCTGGTTGACCTGCAGGACGAATACAACGTCAGCTACCTGCTGATCGCCCACAACCTTGCTACTGTTCGCTACATGGCCCACCAGACTGCGGTAATGTACCTGGGCCAGATAGTTGAGTACGCCGAAACCGAAGAGCTGTACCAGAACCCGCTGCATCCCTACACCAAGGCTCTCTTCTCGGCGGCCCTGCCTTCCCACCCGGACCTGGTCAGAGAGGAAATCGTCCTAACGGGAGAAGTCCCATCCCCGATAAATCCTCCCTCCGGCTGCCGGTTCCACCCCAGGTGCCCCTTCGCCATGGATAAGTGCTCAGTGGAAACACCGGTGGACAAGGAAGTGGCGCCCCAGCACCGGGTATCCTGCCACCTCTACTAGAGACAGCTTCAGGGGCCCTGCTTCCCCATCGATGCAGGGCCATAAGGGAAGGTGAACGGATTGCCAGCGCAATTCGCCGGTGTGGAGTTACCAGTCTTGAAACAGGTTGCAGGGCCAAAAAATTCGGGGCCGGACTTATCGTCCGGCCCCGATT
>JAPPJA010000488.1 GCA_028874675.1 Chloroflexota bacterium | reverse complement strand
GCGCTCGACCAGTTCTACGGTAATCTCGCAGAGGTCTTCAACGGAATAGGGGATGTCCAGCATCAGGAGGCGGGTGCCCCGCAGCAGTCGCTCGTAGTGTTCCCGCAAGCGGAAGATGTTGACCACGCCCTGGTCTTCGTTCCAGTTGCCGCGGATGCCTTCAAAAACACCGGTGCCGTAGTGGAGCGCGTGGGTCATGACGCTGACCTTGGCCTGGCTCAATGGAACGTAATCACCCCGGAAGAAAGCTAACAACTCTCCGGCCTGGCTGCTGGTCTGCCCTGTAGTCACGGCGGTTCCCCCTTAGTTTCCCGATACTATTGTGGAAAGATTATAAGCGGCTTTTCCCAATCAGCACAAGGTATGGACAGGTAGGGTGACTGGGCAGAGTTGGTGGGTCGCGGTGGCCTGTGAGGAGCCCCTTAGCCGCGGGCCTTGCTGTATAATCCTCGAAACTTTCCAATGTCCTGAAAAGGGGGTACTACCATGGCCAATCGGGAGCGTCTGGTGGAATCGCTGATTAGCCTGATTCGGATTGACAGTCCAACGGGTGAAGAGGATGAGATGGACCGCGAGGTTACCGCCCGCCTTCAGAACCTCGGGTTCACGGTGAAGCACGACGCTTACGGCAACGTGATAGCCCGCCTTGAAGGGACCGGAGAGGCCGTAATCCTGTCGGCTCACCTGGACACGGTGGAGCCGGGTCGGGGCATCAGGCCCAGGCTGGAGGGCGATATTCTTCGCTCCGATGGCACCACCATTCTCGGGGGAGACTGCAAGGCCGGGGTGGCGATAGTGCTGGAAGCCCTGACGTCGGTGGTGGAATCGGGTTCCCCCCATCTGCCGGTGGAGGTGGTCTTTTCCCGCGCCGAAGAGGGAGGCTTGAACGGCTCGCGCAACCTGGATTTCAGCCTGATTTCCGCTACTCGCGGCGTGGTGTTTGACGGCGAGGGCGCGGTCAACCGCATTACGTCTGCGGCTCCCGCGCAGAACGTTATAAAGGCTGAAATAACGGGCCGGGCGTCACACGCGGGGCTGGAACCGGAGAAGGGACTATCGGCGCTGGTGGTGGCGGGCCATATTCTGACCCGGCTGCCCCTGGGCCGCATCGATGACGAGACCACTTCCAACGTTGGATACCTGGAAGGGGGGCTCAAGCGGAACATTGTTCCCGAACGAGCCTTCCTGGACGGCGAAATTCGCAGCCGGGACCAGCAAAAGCTGGACCGTCTTACCGACCAGTTCCGGCAGGTGTTTGCCGAAGTTGGGGAAATGTACCCCGATGCCCGGGTGGACCTGGACATTTCCAACACCTACAGAGCATACCGGGTGGATGCCGAACACCCGGCCGCAGTCATGGTGTCTCAGGCTCTGGGTCAAATTGGGCTGCAACCGCAATTTGCCGGAAGTGGCGGCGGTTCGGACGCCAATGTTTTCTTTGAGCATGGCATAGCCGCCTTGCCGGTGGGCATCGGTGTACGGTCCTTCCACACCAGGGAAGAGACGGCGCTGATTCCAGAGGTGCTGCAGGGGGCCGAAATGTGCCAGCGACTGATTACTGCGGTGTAGCCGGTGTGAGTCTCCCGAGTCTGAAACTGGGCTGACATCAGGGTGTCGTGCCACTCCAACGTTGCCCAAGGGTCCAAGCCCCTGGCGGGAAGCCGTGGTACGGGTCCCGATGATTGGCAGGCAGATACGGATTTCGGTACTTAGGGCGTGACGTCAAATTGACCCGTCATTCCGGCAAAAGCAGGAATCCTGACTTCAGCCAGCGAGGTTCCCGCCTTCGCGGGAACGACGGAAAGGAACGCTGGGATACTTCTCAATTCAATTTAACGACAGCTCCCAGGAATCGCTTAGCCTGTCATTCCCTGAGGTACGATTGTCCTGGCGGAGCAGCCTTAAGGCTTAACGCAATCGGCGCACTTACCTGGGACCACACCGGTGGCCCTGACTACCGCGGGTGTTCTTGCAGGTTCAACAAGTTCGGGCGCCTTTGCGGCTTGGGTACAATGCCCTGTTACAATAAAGAAGGGCAGCCAGTTCGGCTGCCCCTTTTGCGTTGACCTCGTTTTCAACATCCTATTGTTGGATGCCGTTTCTCTCCATTAGCTCCTGGGTGCGGCGGACGGCGAGGCGCTCGACCTGACC
>JAPPJA010000176.1 GCA_028874675.1 Chloroflexota bacterium | reverse complement strand
TTTGGCCCCCCGGGGCTGGGGGGGGCAACCTTTTGCGGTGCCCCCCGCCCGGCCCAATTTTAACTCCGGGGGGGGGGGTGGGCCCCCCCCCCTTTGGGGCCCCCCCCCCCCCCCAAAAATCAATTTGCTGCCGCCTCCTGTCGGGTGGGGCAGGTACTCAGCCCCGGCGATTCATGTGAGGTCGGATCCGTGACCTTTGAGGTGCTGTCGGATGGCAGGGGCAGCTACAGGGGCAACGTATTGGTTTTAACTTCAAGCACATCCATAAGTTACAATGATTTCAGGGCATCCAGGATCTCCGGGACGAACAACTGGCGTATAGATGCAGTGCCGGGATCGGCGAGTTCGGAAATCGTTTGTCGGGTGGGGCAGGTACTCAGCCCCGGCGATTCATGTGAGGTCGGATTCGCGACCTTTGAGGTGCTGTCGGATGGCAGGGGCAGGTACATTGGCAGCATATTGGTTTTCACTGTACGCACATCCATAAGTATCAATAATTTCAGGGCATCCAGGATCTCCGGGACGAACAACTGGCGTATAGATGCAGTGCCGGGATCGGCGAGTTCGGAAATCGTTGAAATTCGGTATGATCGAGCCTCGGATTTTTTTGCCCGGTTTGGACGCTCAGTGGCCAGCCAGGCCATGGACCTGATCGGTAATCGGATCACTCATTCTGCTCACCGGGATGATCATTTGTCCGTGGCAGGACGGACGGTAAGTGCCGGCAACCTGTTGAATCCCGGGATGCTCGCCTCCTTGGCTGCTTCAGGACCCCGCGTTCCCACCGGTGCCCGCCTGTTTAACGGCACTTCATTTCAGGTCTCGCCTGGCGGCAGTGCGTTGAGCGGAGGGTACGCACTGTGGGGCGGCGGTGATTACGTGAGTTTTGCGAGCGAGTCTGGAGATGCCAGCAGTGATGGCACCGTAGCCACTGCCGCGTTGGGTGCCGATTTTATGTTCGGGCAGGTGGTGGCAGGGGTTGCCGTAACCTACAGCTCCGGTTCGGGCAGCTTTGATATCGGCCGCCCCGGCCAGGACGATGTTGGCGAACTGTCCAGCAGTCTGACCAGCGCCTTCCCGTATGCCCGATTCACTGTCGGTGACCGGCTGCTAACCTACAGTGTGCTTGGCTACGGGGCAGGCAGCGTAAGCTTGGAAGGCGGCGGAGAGGAAGAGCCGGACAGTGACATAACCATGCGAATGGCTGGCCTGGGCCTCAGAGGCGATCTGCTAAGCGGCGAAGAATCATTCAATCTTGCGCTGCGGTCAGACGCATTCGTAACGCGCGTAGTTTCTGAGGAGGTTGAAGGACGATGGTCAGAACTGATGGCGGATGCCAGCCGGGTCCGACTCGGTCTTGAGGCTTCTCGGGCCTTCGCTGCCGGTGAAGGTAGTGTGCTAAAGCCGCAACTGCGGGCGGGTATGCGGTATGACGGGGGTGATGTGGATCAGGGGTTCGGACTGGAAGTCGGGGGAAGTGTGAGTTTCCATGGCGCTAACAGCGGACTTAACCTTACCGTTCACGGACGTACGCTTTTGATCCATGCGCAGGAAGGGTACGACGAATGGGGATTCGGCGGGATGATCATGTACACTCCCGGAGGGGATGGTCGAGGACTTTCCCTCAGTGTAACCCCGACATGGGGATCCACAGCCAGCGGGATTTCCCGGCTTTGGGCGCACGGCGTTGCGCATATGGCGGGCGATGTATATGATGGCCGGCGTGTCAGCGCAGAGGTCGGCTATGGTGTTGCTACTCCTGAAGGGCGGGGGACTTTCACGCCGTATGCCCGCATGGCGCTCATTCGGCAGCCCGGCGCAACTTATTTGAGTGTGCATGACCCGATCAGTCGGATTTCGCCTGTCAGCCATGATGCCTACATCTACCGGCTGGGCGGTCGCCTAGCACTGGCCGGAGGATTGTCGGCGAATGTTGAAGCGGGCCGCAGTGACTGGTTGTTCAATTCCCGCCCCACAAACAGCGCAACGCTTAATCTATCGCTAAACCTGTAAGGATGTCTCCCGTTTGCTGGCGTGCGCGTACCGGCCTATCAGCCTGTGGACTTAGTGACTATTCGGCGGAGCGGAATGTAGTAACAATTCGTCGTCGAGTCGCCCGGGGGAATCTCACCCCCGGGCGCTCACAGAACCGTACGTGAG
>JAPPJA010000098.1 GCA_028874675.1 Chloroflexota bacterium | reverse complement strand
AGAACAAAACTGCATCGTCTATATCCCGACATTCCTGACTTGACTGAGTACTAGCAAGAAATTTTCGACACGGAGTGAAAGAGTGACAACCCAGACTCCCGAAGAGGCCCGCTCTCAAATCGTAAATATGGTCAAGGACTTTGTCCGCCGGGAAGTGGAACCGGTGGCGGCCCAGCACGACCTGGAAGACACCGTGCCCCTGGACCTGATCGACAAGATGAAGGACCTGGGCCTGTTCGGAATCACCGTGCCGGAAGAGTACGGCGGCATGGGGCTGGACTACACCACCTTCGCGCTCATCTTCGAGGAAATGAGCAAGGCCTTTATGAGCATCACGGGCGCCATCGGAACCCACCACATAATGACCTACGTGCTCACTCACTACGGTACAGAGGAGCAGAAACGCCAGTTTCTGCCGGACCTGGCCAGTGGGCGCAAGCGGGGAGGGCTGGCCCTGACCGAACCCGGCGGCGGCACCGACGTGGCCAACCTCCAGGTAACCGCCGACAAGGACGGGGAAGAGTATGTCGTCAACGGCAGCAAAATGTTCATCACCAACGGCCGCTACGGCGATACCTTCCTGCTGCTGGCCCGCACCAACCGGACCGTGGAACCCCGCCACCGGGGCATAAGCGCCTTCATCGCCGAGAAGGGGGATCCCGGATTCAAGGTTGGCCGGGACCTGGACAAGCTGGGCTACCGGGGCCTGGACACCTGCGAGTTGATATTTGAGGACTTCCGCGTGCCGGCGGACAACCTGGTGGGGCTGGAAGAGAACCTGGGATTCGGCCAGGTGATGAGCGGGCTGGAAACGGGTCGGATAAACGTTGCCGCCCGGGCCGTGGGCGTGGCCCAGGCGGCCTTTGAGGCGGCCATTCGTTACTCGCAGCAGCGGGAAACCTTTGGCGTACCCATATCCCAGCACCAGGCAGTACAGCTGAAGCTGGCCGACATGGCTACCAAGATCCAGGCCGCCCGCCTGCTGACCTATGACGCCGCCGCCAAAAAGGACTCAGGCGAGCGGGTGGACCTGGAAACGGGGATGGCCAAGCTATTCGCCAGCGAAATTTGCGGCGAAGTGACCATGGAGGCCATGCGCATCCACGGCGGGTACGGCTACATCAAGGAGTCGCCGGTGGAACGCTACTACCGGGACGCGCCCCTGATGATAATCGGCGAAGGCACCAACGAAATTCTGCGCCTGGTGATAGCGCGCCAGTTGCTGCGCCGCCCCGAGTACCAGGTGTGACCCAACCCCGAGGCGTTGCGTTCGGGAAAACGTGCCCGGTCGCCTGGTACTTTTGTATTGATGGCCGGCAGTTCAACAAGACCGTAATTGTTCGTGCGCAGCCCGTAGCGTCGTTCCGGCCTCAGGCAGGAATGCAGGAAGGTTTCCAGGGGTCACTGGCGCAGCGCCGGAGGGACCGTTCCGCTTTAGCTGGCAACGCGCGGGCAGAAGGGTCGAAATGCAATCAGGGCGGGTCTGAAACCCGCCCCTGCGTTTTACATGCCGCCTGAATCGCAACGCTACTTGCACCGGACTGGTCCCGGATTCCGGCTTCCGCCGCAAATGCTGCTAATTTCCAGCCCATCACATCAAATTTTTCGAGCTATCGGTTTCGTACCGGGTTGAAGACCAGCCAGTTGGCCACGGGACCGGCGCTGCGACTCCATTCGTGCTCGCTGTTGGGCGGCACCAGGATGGCGTCTCCCTCGGAGACCGTGTATTCCTTGCCGTCGCAGGTAAGGATGCAGCCCCCTTCCAGGAAGTAGGCCAGGTGCTCACCCTCGTGGATGTGGTTGGGGCTGACTTCCCCTTCCGCCATTCCCCGGTGGGCCAGCACATAGTGCCGGGCGCCGTCCTCAGCAGTCAGAACGGGCCTGGCGGCGCCGGGGCTGGTATCCAGGTCTGCCAGGTTCTTGATGACCGGCGGCCGGCCCGTGCCGGTACCGCCATTGTTCCTGGCTCCGCCGCTCCTCGAAGACAACAGGGGATTTATCTCGATGCGCTCGATATCACCCTCGCCGCCGTCGTTCAGCGTGTAATGGTCCACGTTGGGCGGGACGAAAATGGCGTCCCCCGCCTTCACGGGGTAGTTCACACCGTCGCACACCAGGGTCCCTGACCCCTTTATTATGAAAACCTCATGCTCCCAGGGGTGGAT
>JAPPJA010000505.1 GCA_028874675.1 Chloroflexota bacterium | reverse complement strand
GCCCTACCTCGACCAGGCCGCCCAGACTGTGGAATACATGGGCTTCTGGATCAGGTTGGCGGCCTTTTTGATCGATGCAATTTTGCTCACAATAATTAACGTGGTCATCCAGGCAGCGCTGGGCGACTCCTTGCCCATATCTCTGTTTAACGTGGCGATCAACCTTGGGTATGGGGTGATCATGATCGCCTGGAGGGGCCAGACCGTCGGCAAAATGGTGGTTGGCATCCAGGTGGTGGACGCTAACGGCAACATCCCCGGCATCGGCGCGGTGCTGTTGCGGGAAATAGTTGGCAAATTCCTCTCAGCCATCGCGCTGTTCCTCGGCTACCTGTGGGTGGCTTGGGACAAGGACAAGCGCGGCTGGCACGACCACATTGCTTCAACATACGTGGTGCGCAAGATTCCTGAAAACCGTACGCGATGACAGAGGAGATTACGCCAATGTTTTGCCAAACCTGTGGCCGGGAAGTGGCCCCCGAAGCCCGCTTCTGCGACAATTGCGGCGCCGCCACAAGTCCAGCCGAGGAACCGGCTACTCATTACGACCTGGGAGCCTCCCAGCCCCTTCAGCCCGGATACGGTTCGCCGGTCAACATCCCCAATTACCTGGTCCAGGCCATACTGGTTACCATTTTTTGCTGTCTGCCGGCCGGTGTTGTCGCCATAGTCTTTGCCGCCCAGGTGAACGGGAAAGTGGCTGAGGGCAACCTGCCCGAAGCTCGCAGGCTCTCCAGGAACGCCAGGACCTGGTGCTGGGTCTCCTTCGGAGTGGGCCTGGCCTTTGCCATCATTTACGCCAGCATCATAATTGCCGCCATGATCGCCGGCTTCGCTATGGGCTGACACAAGTGTTGGAAACTATCAACAACAGGGGATGGACCTTACCCCAGCTGCCCCTGTGGCGCTGGCGCTTCCTCATGCTAGGCCTGGCCATGCTGCCCTGCCTTGCGCTCCTCTACGCCCGCAACCCCGAGGAAGAGGGCCTCTACCCCGTCTGCCCCTTCTACTTCCTTACCGGGCTGCACTGCCCCGGCTGCGGCACTCTCCGGGGCCTGCACCAGCTTCTGAACGGCAACGTCATAGCGGCCCTTGGCTATAACCCCTTCGCCGTCCTTGCGTTGCCCTTCATCGGGTACGCCTTCCTGTCCACTTTGCTGCTGACTGCCTGGGGCAAACGCCTGCCCGCTCCCTTCATCCATCCCGCGCTCATCTGGGCGCTGCTGGCCGCCGTTCTCGCCTTCTGGACCCTGCGCAACCTGCCCGTCTTCCCCTTCACGGTGCTGGCCCCGTAGGCAGGACCCAGGATACCTGGGGGCGTTGCCGACGGCCTTTGCGCTGGAGGAACGGCCTTCCCGGCTGAGGCGGCCTCGAGTCACCCTATTGTGCTTCTGCACGACTCCGTAGAGGGCAAGGACGACGTGGCATTAGAGGCGCCTGATGCTCCCGATGACGTTCGAATATGCTATACACGGCCGGAAAGTGGGAGGTTATACTAGCGATGGGATGCCAGTCTCCGGACCGGGAATAAAGGGTGTGCGCAGTTGTCCGCTTTCTCCCGTCCGAAGCCTGTCGTCTTGCCCTTGATGCAACCGACAGGACTAAAGCAGGGATTCCTGCCCCTGACCGGGCGCAGGGAGGTCAAAATTGGCATGAGGAAGACGGAAAATACATTGACCTTGCCCGGGGCGCGTACCACGCTCACTGTGCCGCCACCGGTGATGATCGGGTGTTGGTTCCGTAAGAATTGGAAGGCAACTTCAAGCCTTCAAGTCAGACGACATGGTCTCCACCGACCGCATATCTCTCAAGATTGCCCTGATACCGTTAAAGTCCGATACCCGGACCGCATGAATCGAGGTGCACTATGCCCGTAACCTTCGGATGCTCCCTTCCCAGCCGCGGCCCCATGGCCAGCCCCCAGGCCCTGCGCTCCCTGGCCAGGCGGGCCGAGGAACTGGGGTTCGACTCGGCCTGGGTCAGCGACCACATTATCCTGCCCCGCCAGGTGGACTCCTTCTACCCCTATTCCCCTGACGGTGTGCCGGTGTTCAGTCCCGACCAGCCCTACTACGACCCCCTCTCCACCTTGAACTTCCTCGCCGGCTGTACCCAGCGCCTGCGCCTGGGCACCCATGTACTCATCATCCCCTACCGCAACCCCGTGCTTACCGCC
>JAPPJA010000381.1 GCA_028874675.1 Chloroflexota bacterium | reverse complement strand
GGGGGGGGCTGGGCGCAATGTACGCATCCGGGCCGTTGGGGCGCATGGGGGCCGACGAAGCGCTGCGGGCCATCACCAACCGGGAGCGGCGTCGGCTGGAGCAGGAATCCCAGCAAGGTAGCTGAGACGGACCGCTTTGCAGCATCAGACTTTCAAGCCCCCGGCAATTGCCCGGGGGCTTGCCGGTTACCCAGCGATAATTCCCCGGATTGCAGACATTTGACAGGGGCATTTTTCGGTCACGTCGAATAAAATGGCTGGCGAGCAGGATATCTCGCGTGCCGCACCCAACATTCAGGAGCAAATGATGACTACCGTATCTCCCATTCCACCGGGATTTCGCACTGTAACTCCCCACATGACCATCAAGAACGCCGGCGAGGCAATGGACTTTTACGTCAGGGCTTTCGGGGCGGTGGAGATTTCCCGGTTTGAAATGCCGGGTATGGGCCTGCTGGCCCACGGCTTGCTGCAGGTTGGGGATTCCTTCGTAATGGTGGCCGATGAGATGCCGCCGGAGTTTTGCGCCGACGCCCTGTCGCCCGCCACCGCCAAGGGCACGACGGTCGCACTGCATGTTTACACCGAAGACGTGGACGGTATGTACCAGCGGGCGCTGGCGGCCGGCTGCGAGACTGTGATGGAGCCGATGGACGCCTTCTGGGGCGACCGCTACGGTATGGTGCGGGACCCGTACGGCCATCACTGGGGCCTGGCCACCCACATCAGGGACTTGACGCCCCAGGAGATGGCCGAAGCCGCCGCCGCGGAGTTTTCGGGTATGCCGGGGAACTAAGAAACCTCTGAATAAGCCCCCTCTCCCCCGGCAGGAGGGGGTCAGAGTAAAGGGGGATGGGACGTTGGCAAGCTATCACCCTCATCCTAACCCTCCCCCATCAAGGGGAAAGGGATTCTATTCCCCACCTCAACCTGCCATTGGGGAATATCCGTGGATAAAAGGAGGAGACCGGAAATGAACCTGCTGTCCACCAACAAACTTGGCGCCATATCCCTTGTTGTCGGACCAACGCTCGCCTTCGTGATGTTCCTGATTCAGCCCGGCGGCCTCCTGTTCGACTCTACCCCCGGGTCTGACAGCATGGGTCTAATCGGGGTGTGGCAGGCCAATGCCGTCATGGTCAAAATCACTTCCGGTTTTGTCATGCTGGGATTGGCTCTCATGGCATTTGGCCTGTACGAGGTGCATGTCGCTCACCGGGGAAGTCGTGGCGACGGGCTGAACATGGCCGGCCTGGCGTTGATCTCCGTAGGGGTCATAGCGTGGTTAGGGGTGCAGTCACTGACAATTACGCTGGCCAGCACCTACCCTCCACAAGATGCCTGGATGCCCATCTACGCTATCCGCACTTCCCTGCTGTTGACCGGCGGGGTGGCAGTAGCCCTGGGTATCTCGTTGTTTGCCTTGAGCGTTCTTATCGACACCCGGGGTATCGTGTTCACAATTTTGACCTGGCTGGCAGCCTTGGCCGGCCTGGTTGGGATGGCTGAATGGATGGTGGCCATCTTCAACGCCGACGCCATGGATACGGCGACCACCGTGGCCCGCGGTATGTACATCGTCTATGTAGTGTGGCTGATTACCCTGGGGGTGCGGCTGGCCAGGGAAGAGGAAGGAGAAGAAGCCTAGCACAGACGGCCGCGCAGTTTAGGGAACAGACAATGCATTAATGCCCTCCTTGGACTTTGCATGTCTATGCCGATTTAACTATCCTTGTCTTTGCCTGTGTACCAAGCGCGTATGCGGACTCCCAGCCCCGAAAGTAGTCCTACTACGGCGCAGGTAGTCCCAAGATTGGTCGCGTAGTCCGGACTGACATATTCACTCAGTAACCAGAAAGGCAAGACGAGTACCACGATGCCGGTCACTAAGGAACCGATGGCTACTTTCTTTCCGGCGGTGTAGTACTTGCCCGACTTAAACATAGTATAAGTTTGTGGGTCGGTGGTAGTTTTCGTTAGAGCTTTAAACTCTGATTGCTTGATAAATCTGGCAGGCTTGGCCAATCTGCGTGGAGGCAATAGATTCGAGTATCTCCCTCGAAATTCTTCGTCTGTCCGATCTGACTTTCGTCGGTTGCATCCCGGACAGAGGAGTTGGAGGTTTTCAATATTGTGACCTCCACCCCGATTCAACGGCGTAATGTGGTCTATGTCAGAC
>JAPPJA010000127.1 GCA_028874675.1 Chloroflexota bacterium | reverse complement strand
AGGTAGACCTTGCCGTCGGGTCCTGCCACGCAAGCGGTGTACCCCGATTTGTTGTTGGCGTATTCATCGGGCACTGGAGTGGCCCAGCAGAACAGCGGTTTGAGGTCGGCCACTTCGGGCTGCTGCAGGGCGGCGGGCACGGGTCCCGTAGGCTCTGGGGCCGTGCGACAGAGGGCAGGGGCCGCTAGCAACAGGCATGGGACCCACGCGGGAACGATGCCGATGCGCAAGCTCATGGGGGCAAGGTACGGCGGGTGAATAGGCGGCGCAATAGTCCGTTCCCATTGCAAAAGGTCGGCCGCACTCAAAGCCGCCGAGGTCGTTCCCAAAGGATGGATGGGTCCAAGGTGCCCTTGTCTTTTGCACGATCGTTTTTTATTTTTAGCTATAGCTAAATTTTAAGTTATATATTACATAACTATATTTTATTCTTTGCCTAAAGGAGGCAATTGGTGAAGCGTCCGATTTTTGCCGCCGTCCTGTGCGCTGTGGCCTGGATCGGTGGGGCTTGTGGCCCGCTCATGACCGAACCCCCGCCCGCGGGCGACGATTTCGAATCGCCCTTTGAGGGCCTGTCCGCAGACCTCAACGCGGTTTTCGTCGCAGGAGACGAGAATTTTGCCAGGGCCTTTACCATCGATGAGGGCTTGGGGCCCATCTTCAACAATGTTAGCTGCGAAAGCTGCCATCCCGGCGATGGGCGAGGCACCCCCGCACTGGGGTTTTTCCGCTTTAGCGAAGGGGAAGATTTAGCCCTGGACAAAGGCGGGGCCCAGCACCAGGACAAAGCCATCCCCGGCGCGCCCCGCGAAGTGCTGCCCCCTGGGGTGGACCGCTCCTTTCGCATGCCGCCGCCGGTATTTGGCGTGGGCTTGATTGAGGCCATTCCAGTGGAGACCATCCTGTCGCGCGAAGACCCCGACGACACAGATGGCGACGGCATATCGGGCCGGGCCCACTGGGTCAGCTCGCCCGACTACGTCTCCACAGCCCACGTGGGTGGAGGGGACGGGATCCAGCTAGGGCGCTTTTCGCGCAAAGCCCAGGTCTCATCCCTGCTGCAGCAGGTGGTGGAGGCCTACCACGAGGATATGGGCATCACCAGCGACTTTCTGCCCGAGGAGAACAGCCATGCTCAGGCCGGCGGAGTAGCGCTGGGCGACCAAGTGCCCGATCCAGAGATTTCGGCTGCCACTGTGCTGACCACAGTGATGTACGTGCGGTTGCTAGCCCCACCCAAACGGGGTCCCATCACGCCCCAAGTCGAGCGCGGCGAGGCCCTGTTCCACCAGGCTCAGTGCCATACCTGCCACGCGCCCACCATGCGCACTGGGGCCAGTTCGGTGGCTGCCTTGAGCTATGTGGACGCCCACCTGTACTCCGATCTGTTACTCCACGACATGGGGGAGGGATTGGCCGATAATCGACCCGATGGCGACGCCACGGGGCGAGAGTGGCGCACTGCGCCTTTGTGGGGCCTGCGTCTAGTACCCGATTTCCTAGGAGGGCAAGCCTTTTATATGCACGACGGCCAATCGACTACCTTGCACGATGCCATTGTGCGCCACGGGGGCGAATCCGCGGCCAGCCGAGACGCGTACATGGCCTTGGATCAGGTGGACCAGGAGGCCCTGGTCGCCTTTTTGGAATCGCTTTGAGAAGTTAAAAAAGAAGTAAGCCATGATATTGAGAATGCTGATGAGCCTGCTATGCCCGCTCGTGGGGATTGTGGCAGCCGAGGAGGGCGAAACGCCCTTGGTGCGGGGTGGCATTGGCGACAAGCCCTTTATCAAGGGGATTGGGGGCCGCACGTACTTTGGCGGCTATACTGAGGTCCACTTCCGCTACGAGCGCGAAGAGGGAATTACCGAGGAACTGACTTTTGAGCCCAAGCGCTTCAATATCTTTACCTATACGCCGGTATCCGACCGCCTCCGCGTGGCCTCGGAACTGGAATTCGAGGAGGGGGGCCAGGAGATCAAAATAGAACTCGCCCTCATCGACTTTGAAATCCACCCGTTCCTCACCTTTAGGGGCGGCATTATCCTGTCTCCCTTGGGGCGTTTCAATTTGTCCCACGACAGCCCGACCAACGATTTCACCGACCGACCCCTAGTCAGCACCCAGATCATCCCCACGGCTCTGTCAGAGGGAGGCATGGGGTTTTACGGCTCTGTCCATCCC
>JAPPJA010000293.1:3590-20516 GCA_028874675.1 Chloroflexota bacterium | reverse complement strand
GGGTAGGGGCGCATGGCCATGCGCCCCTACGAAGTCGGGGGTATGACGGGTGTATTGGAGGGCATTCCCTCAACTCTGAACTGTTGCTGAGTCTGGCGCAGGGCGGTTATTGAGACTCGAAGAAGAGAAGGTCTCGAAGGGAGAAAATCCGGATTGCCGCAGGTACGGGCAGGGAAGCTGCGAACGGGGCCGTTTGGTCCGTTGCCCTTACTCGGTGGTTACCGAGTCTTCATTGCCTTCGATGGCGGCGTTGAGGGTGTGCCAGGCCAGTACGGCGCACTTGATGCGGGTGGGGTAGGCGGAGACGCCGGAAAGCATTTCCAGGTCTCCCAGCAGGTCGTAGTCCACGTCGGCGTCGGGCTGGGTAATCAATGAGTGGAAACCGTCGAATATCTCTTCGGCTTTGGCCACCGTCTGACCCTTGACGCTCTGGGTCAGCATGGAGGCGGAGGCGCGGGAAATGGCGCAGCCTACACCCTGGAAGGCCACGTCGGCAATTACGTCGTCCTCCACCTTCAGGTAGAGGGTTATCTGGTCGCCGCACAGGGGATTGTAGCCGTCGGCCTGCCGGTTGGCGTCTTCCAGCTTGCGGAAGTTCCGGGGCTTGTTGTTGTGCTCCAGCAGGATTTCCTGGTAAAGGTCGTGCAGGTTGGACATCAGCGGCTGAATACCTCGATAACCCGGTCAATGCCCTTGACCAGGGTGTCTATTTCCTCTTTGGTGTTGTAGAAAGCCAGGGAAGCGCGGACGGTGGCGGGAACGCCATAGCGGTCCATAAGGGGCTGGGCGCAGTGGTGGCCGGTACGCACGGCGATGCCCTCGGCGTCCAGGATGGTTCCCACGTCATGGGGATGGGCGTTTTCCATCACAAAGGACAGAATGCCCCCCTTGTGGCGCGCGGTGCCGATCAGGCGAACCGGTTCTATTTCCGCCAGCTTTTCCGTGCCGTAGCTCAGGAGTTCGTTTTCGTGGGCGGCAATATTATCCATCCCCACGCTGTTGACGTAATCAATAGCCACGCCCAGGCCAACGCTGCCGGCGATGTTCTGGGTGCCCGCCTCGAACTTGGCAGGCAGGACATTGTAGAGGGTCTTCTCGAAGCTGACTGACCGAATCATCTCGCCGCCACCCTGGTAAGGGGGCATTGCGTCCAGCAAATCGGCCCGGCCGTACAGTACGCCCACACCCGTGGGGCCGTAGAGCTTGTGACCGGAGAAGGCATAGAAGTCGCACCCGATCTTCTGCACATCTATTGGCACGTGGGCCACGGCCTGCGCTCCGTCCAGCAACACCGGTATGCCCCGGGCGTGGGCCATATCCACGATCTGCTCCACCGGGTTTATCGTTCCCAGGGCGTTGGACTGGTGGACGATGGAAACCAGCTTGGTCCGGGAAGTCAGCAGCTTCTCAAACTCATCCAGCAGCAGTTCGCCCTCGTCGTTAATGGGGACAACCTTCAGATGGGCGCCCTTTTCTTCGCAAAGGATCTGCCAGGGGACGATGTTGGAGTGATGCTCCATGGCGGTGACGATTATCTCGTCGCCCGGTCCAACGTGGGTCCGGCCGTAGGTCTGGGCCACCAGGTTGATGCCCTCGGTGGTGCCCCGGACAAAGATAATCTCCTTGTCATTTTCGGCATTGATGAACCGGCGGACCTTTTCCCGCGCGCCCTCGTAGGCGTCGGTGGCCTTCTGGCTGAGGGTATGGACGCCCCGGTGCACGTTGGAGTTCTCGGTGACGTAGTAATTGACCAGCGCGTCTATCACCGCCTGGGGCTTCTGGCTGGTGGCGGCGTTGTCCAGGTAAACCAGGGGCTTGCCGTTGACCGTTTCCTTCAGGATGGGGAAGTCCTCCCGAATCCTGGTCACGTCAAAAGAGTTAACGGATGCTGTCAATCTAGGCACCTCCCTGGCTTTCGGGGGAAACTGGCCTGCCGCGACCCATGCCGGCGATCGATTTTCCGCTGACCGTATCCAGGAACAGCCGGTCCAGGTACTCGCGCACCAGCTCGTGCCCCACAGTTTCGATAATCTCGCTGGCAAAGGCGTGAATCAGTATCTGGCTAGCGGTCTGCGGGTCTATCCCACGGCTCTGCATATAGAAAAGCGTATCTTCGTCAATGTGGCCGGCGGTGGCGCCGTGCCCGCATTTGACGTCATCGGCGTAGATGAGCAGGCTGGGCTTGCTGTCCACCTCGGCCCGGTCGGACAGGATAAGGTTCTTGTCCGTCTGCTGGGCGTCGGTTTTCTGGGCGTCCTCCCGCACCAGCACCGTGCCGCCAAAGACGGCGCGGGAACGCCCATCCAGGATGCCCTTGTAGTAGAGGCGGCTGGAGCCGTGGGGATGGGCATGGTCTATGGAGACCAGGTTGTCCATGTGCTCGGAGTTGTCGGTCAGGTACAGGCCGTTCAGCGAGCAACCGGCGCCGGTCCCGTCCAGCAGCACCGACAGGTCGTGGCGGCCCAGGGCGCAGCCCATGGCGAAGGAGCCGGACTCGTAGCTGCTGTCCCGGGCCTGGGTTACCCGCGTCGTACCCACGTGGTAGGCGCTGCGGCTTTCGTTCATAAGACGATAGTGGGTTACGTGGGCGCCCTCGCCCACCGCAACCTCGGTAACCGCGTTGGTGAAGTATTGGGGCGCATTTTCAGGGTCAACGCTTACATAGGACTCAAACACGGTCAGCCGGGTGTTGCGGCCCGCGACAATAAGCGTGCGGGGGAAAGTTGCCGAATCCGGGCTGTCCTGCACGTACACCAGGTTCAGGAAGACTTCCTCGTCGTAATTATCGGGCAACCTGACATACGCCCCGTCGTTGAGGAAGGCAGTATTCAAGGCGACAAAGGCATCTTCGCCAATAGCGGCGTGGCGGCCCAGGTTCTCCTGGGCGGCGGCGCTCGCCTCGGTGGCCGCTGCCCACGCCGGGGCCAGGGTATCCACTATACCGGGGCGGGTTTCCGGAGTAACTATCGGCTTGCCGTCAACAAACATCAGGTTCAGCCACTCGGGCTCGAAACCGGTGGACGGCACACGGTTGCCAGCGGCAAGCAGCAACTGTACCGGGTCCCGGCCGCCCGTTTGAGCGGAGTCGAACTGGCCCTGGGCAATGGGCCTGACGTTGGTGTACTTCCAGGGTTCGTTGCCCCGGCGCGCCGTGGGGAAGCCCCGGGCATCGAAACTCTCCCACGCCGAGGCCCGCAGGTCGTTGAGCCAGGCGGGGCTGGTACCTGAGAGCTGTTCGCGCAGGTTCTGGTAATCTGCGTAGTACGAGGGATGGTTTATGGCGGGGGCGGTGCTCATGGCTAGTTGCCGGCCTCCACTGCTTCCTTGATCCAGTCGTAGCCCTTCTCTTCAAGTTCCAGGGCCAGTTCCGGGCCGCCGGAGCGGACGATGCGGCCGTCCAGCAGGACGTGAACGCGGTCGGGGGTGATGTAGTTAAGCAGGCGCTGGTAGTGGGTTACCAGCACAATGGCGTTCTCCGGGTTGCGCAGGCTGTTCACCCCGTCGGAGACAATGCGCAGGGCGTCAATGTCCAGGCCGGAGTCGGTCTCATCCAGCAGGGCCAGGGTGGGTTCCAGGATGGCCATTTGCAGGATTTCATTGCGCTTCTTTTCGCCGCCGGAGAAGCCCTCGTTAACGGAGCGGCGGACCAGTTCCGGGTCTATCTCCACCAGCTTTACCTTTTCCCGCAGCATGCGGTCATAGTCACGGGCGCTGTACTCCTCTTCGCCCCGGTGGACGCGCCTGGCGTCGGCGGCGGCCTTGAGGAACTGCCAGGCCCTTACTCCGGGCAACTCCATCGGGTACTGGAAGGCCAGGAACACGCCCTCACGAGCCCGTTCCTCGGGTTCCAGTTCGAGCAGGTCCCTGCCGCAGTAGATGGCCTGGCCGGAGGTGACTTCATAATCGGGCCGCCCGGCCAGGGTGCTGGCCAGGGTGCTCTTGCCGGAGCCGTTGGGGCCCATGATGGCGTGAACCTCGCCGGCATTTACGGAGAGGTTTACACCGCTGAGAATTTCCTGGTCTTCCACGGAAACGTGGAGGTCTTTAACTTCCAGAATGGGTGGCATATTGGTGGCGTTACTCCTTACGTTGGTAATCGGTGTTCGTTCAGGAACTGGATCGCCTGGTCCATAAAGTCATTGAACACATTGGCTTTAAGAAATCCTACCCGCCTCGCAATAATCTTTGGACTGGCAGTGAAAAGCTTCGCTGGCCGTACGTAGCTTAGGACTTCCAAAGATCCTTCGGCAAAACTTTCGTCTCTCAACGCGATTACGCGTTCGTCTCCAAATGGGTTGCTCGTAATCTGGCTTAGCAACCAGTCACCATATCCGGCAGGCGCAATCAAGAGGGCTGGCCGTCGCTTTGACCGGGATAAGTCCGAAAATGGGAACCGGACCATCACCACTAGTCCTGTTGCAAGTGGGCCCAAGCCTCATCCTCTTCCGGCCTTAGCCAATCCCTGGCAAGCGCTTCCTCACTGAGTAAAGCAGGCTCGGGCTCTTCGTCGTCCAGGATCGTCACCAGTGCCCTGCAGGTAACGGCAATCTCTACCGGTTCTAACAATCGCACGTTGCCTTCGGCATCAACCACAGCTCTGACGGTGCGAATCACTATTCCCTCGCTTCCTGTTCTAGCTACTAACGACTGTTCGACTCTTCCTGGGGAAACCCTACCCCACCGTACCTTCCAGGCTTACTTTCATCAGCTGCCCTGCTTCCATGGCGAACTCGAAGGGAAGTTCCTGGAAAATTCCACGGCAGAAGCCGTTGATAATCATATAGTTGGCTTCTTCGGGCGAGATGCCCCGCTGCTGGCAGTAGAATAGCTGGTCGTCGCTTACTTTGGACGTCGTAGCCTCGTGCTCCAGCTGGGCCGTGGGGTTCTGCACCTCGATATAGGGCACGGTATGGGCCCCGCACTTGTCGCCAACCAGCAGCGAATCACACTGGGTGAAGTTTCGCGCGTTGGTGGCGGAGGGCATAATCTTGACCAGGCCCCGGTAGGTGTTCTGGCCCTTTCCGGCGGAGATTCCCTTGGCCACGATGGTGCTCCTGGTGTTCTTGCCCAGGTGAATCATCTTGGTGCCGGTGTCGGCCTGCTGGTAGTTGTTGACCAGGGCCACCGAGTAGAACTCGCCGGTGGAGTTGTCGCCCTGCAAAATCACGCTGGGGTACTTCCAGGTAATGGCGGAACCGGTCTCCACCTGGGTCCAGGAAATTTTGGAGTTCTTACCCTGGCACTTGCCTCGCTTGGTGACGAAGTTATAGACGCCGCCGTTCCCTTCCTTGTCGCCGGGGAACCAGTTCTGAAGGGTGGAGTACTTTATCTCCGCGTCGTCCAGGGCCACCAGCTCCACCACGGCGGCGTGAAGCTGGTTGGACTTGCGCATGGGGGCGGTGCAGCCCTCCAGGTAGCTGACGTAGGCGCCTTCTTCGGCAACAATCAGGGTGCGCTCAAACTGGCCGCTGTCCAGGGCGTTGATGCGAAAATAGGTCATCAACTCCATGGGGCAGCGGACGCCCTTGGGGATGTAGGCGAAAGAGCCGTCGCTGAATACCGCCGAGTTGAGGGCGGCGTAGAAGTTGTCGGCGTAGGGCACCACCGAGCCCAGGTACTTCTGGACCAGGTCCGGGTGGTTGCGAATGGCCTCGCTCATTGAGCAGAAGATAACGCCGGCCTTTTCCAGGGTTTCCTGGTAGGTGGTGGCCACCGAGGAACTGTCCAACACCGCGTCCACGGCAACTCCGGCCAGGCGCTTCTGCTCGTCCAGGGGAATGCCCAGCTTGTCAAAAGCCTCCAGCAGTTCCGGGTCCACCTCGTCCATGTTCTTTGGACCCTCTTTGAGGTTGGGAGAGGCGTAGTAAATGATGTCCTGGAAATCGATGCGGGGGTGCTGGATGTTGGCCCACTTGGGTTCCTCTTCATTGAGGGTAATCCAGTATTGGTAGGCCTTCAGCCGCCATTCCAGCATCCACTCCGGATCTTCCTTCTTGGCCGAAATGAAGCGGATAATGTCCTCATTGAGGCCCTTGGGGGCTATGTCCTGCTCGATGTCAATGGTAAAGCCCCATTTGTACTCGGTGTCTATGTCCGTGGACTCCCGGGAAATGATCCGTTGAGTCGTCATATGGCAGCCCTCCCGTGGTTGGTACTTTCCCGGCAAGATGGTCCGGAGATCATTGCTGCCGGGCCAGTATTTGCCAGTTCCCCGATCAATTGTTGAGTCATTCAGTCAACAATTCATATTAGCGTTATCCAGATATGATGTCAATGGAGATTGTTGGGCGTCAAGAGTCCGAAGTTGCCTGTATTTCTGCGCCAGCCAGCCCCGTCATACCGGCTTTCGCCGGAATCCAGGAGCACATTCTTCGCTTGTCACCAGTATGCGCAGTCAGCCTTGCCGGATTCCGGCCCGAGCCGAGGCTACACTCCCAGGCCACGGGCACTGGTCAAATTTGACCAGTGGCTGTGGTCGCGCTTCCAGGCCGAGGGCTGCAGAGTTCCGCAGAAGGGGAAAGGCTGGAAGCAGACCGTAAAGGTCCGCAGCGAGCTTCAGGCAGTACGCCGGGAACCCGGTCCTTACACACTCAGCCGGGACCGAAAGGGCTTGGTGCGTCAGAGCAGGTTCTTGAGGTAAGGACGCAGCCACCAGTGGATGGCGGACAGGGTCAGCGCGCCGGCAAGAACGAACACCACCGCCGAAGGCGTCCACTCCATTACGACCAGGCCCAGGGCGGTTCCCGCCGCCGGCGGGTGTTCCGTGTCGGTCACGACCATTATGAGGATGCTGATTCCCACGGTCACCACGGCTACGAGGTCGCGGGCGACACGGGATGTTGTTGCCACGTCTCCCCAGCCGGGAAAAAGATAAAGCAGCGAGAAAACGGACCCTACAAGCACGGCCACACAGTGGCCCCCGACGACACGGCGCGGGTTAGCCGCCTGGCGATGGGGCAAAACAAAAACGATGAATGCCGTGGATGCTATGGCGACAACAATAGCGGCCCTCAGGACCACGTCCACCACCAGGAGAATGGCCAGCAGCGCCAGCATGCACAGGGAGCACTGGAAAAGGTAGCTTTTCCAGTGACGGCGAAAGCGCCGGTCAATGAGCCGGCCCTCGAGCGCCATGCTTCGCAGCGGCTTACGTCTTCTTCTGGTTCTTTCCGCCATAAGAACACCGGTATTTTCCCACTTGGCCCGTAATGCCTTCCATTGCATTGCCGGGCAATTTAGCGGCAGTTGGGCAGCTTTCTGCGCCTCACTCAGCAGCGTCCCGCCGGCGCGGGGGAAACCGGATGATCAGGGTTTACCAGGCGGAAAAGGCCGCCAAGGGGATCCCAGGTATTCCCCAGGGCGCCTGGGCCGGGCCCCTGTTCCACGCAATTCTGACACCAGGTTATTGTTACCAAAATTTGGCCTGTGCTAGAATCGCCCTATGGACAAGGAGCAAACCAGGTACTGGGTAGCATTGAGCCAGGTAAGAAAGCTGGGCGCTACCAGATTCAAAAAGCTGGAAAATTACTTTGGCGACCTGGGGAGAGCCTGGGCAGCCGGCCCGGGGGAACTCCGCAAGGCGGGGCTGGAAGGCGGGATCGCGTCGGCCCTGGCCGACCTGCGCCAGCATATATCACCTGAAGAGGAGATGGAAAAGCTGGAGAGGGCCGGGGTCGAGGCGTTGACCTGGCGCGATCCCGCCTATCCGCCACGCCTGAAACACATTGACGACCCGCCTCCGGTGCTCTACGTTAAGGGGACGCTGCTGCCCGAGGACGAAAGGGCGGTGGCGGTGGTGGGCACCCGGAGCCCCACCAGCTATGGCCGGGAGGTGTCGGCGGCCATTTCCGGCGATCTGGCCCGCAACGGTATCAATATCGTCAGCGGGTTGGCCCTGGGCGTGGATACGATGGCCCACCGGGCGGCGTTAACCCAGGGCGGCCGCACCATTGCGGTGGTGGCCAACGGCCTGGACATTACCTACCCCAGGGATAATGCCGGCCTCAGCCGCCAAATAGAAGAGCAGGGGGCGGTGGTAAGCGAATATCCCCTGGGCACCAGGCCGGACCCCCGGGGCTTTCCCAGGCGCAACCGGCTGATCAGCGGCATGAGCCTGGGCACGCTGGTGGTGGAAGCGGGCGAGAAGAGCGGGGCCCGCTGGACGGTGTTTCACGCCCTGGAGCAAAACCGGGAAGTGTTCTGTGTGCCGGGCAGCATATTCTCCCCGGCCAGCCGGCTGACCAACCGCCTCATCCAGGATGGGGCCAAGCTGGTTTCCAGCCACACCGATATACTTGAAGAACTGAATTTGACCGTGGTGGCGAAGCAGATAGAGATGCGGCTGGCGGAAAACCTGCCGCCCAGCCCCGACGCCGAGGGCGAAGAGGACCTGCTCCGCTGCCTGGACCACGAACCAATGCATATTGACGACATCCGGCGCGAGGCAAAGCTGCCCATTGCGTTGGTCGGCAGCTTGCTTACCATGCTTGAACTGAAGGGAATGGTAAAGCAGGTGGGCGCCATGCACTACGTCCGGATAGCGGAGGCTACCCCAGCCTATGGCGACTAAGGAAGGAACTACAACCAAAGCCAGGTCCGGCGGCAACAAAAAACCGGACAGCATGACCACCAGGACGGTCAAGGCCAAATCAATTCGCGCCAAGGCCGCGGGTAAAACCACGGGCAAGGCGTCGGGCAAGGCTGCGGCCAAGTCAAAAGCCAAGTCCGCCACCGGAGCCGGCAAGGGTCGAGCCGCCTCGGCCAGCGCCCGCGCCGCCAGCCAGGGGGTCCGAAGCCTGGGCAAGACGGCCGGCAAGCGGCTGGTAATCGTGGAATCGCCCGCCAAGGCCCGAACGGTTGGCCAGATTCTGGGCAACCGGTATGTGGTTACGGCCTCCCAGGGGCACGTCAGGGACCTGCCCAAGAGCAAGATGGGCGTGGACCTGGAAAAGGCATTCGAGCCCACCTATGTCACCATGCGCGACAAGATGCCATTGGTCAAGGAGATAAAGCGGGCCGGGGACGAGGCTGCGGATATTTACCTGGCCACCGACCCGGACCGGGAGGGCGAGGCCATCTCCTGGCACCTGCAGACTGCCGCCGGCTGGGACAAGGCAACCGGCAAGGCCCCCAAGCGGGTGGTCTTTCACGAGATAACGAAGGACGCCGTCGAGGAAGCCTTCCAGCACCCCCGCGAAATTGATATGAAGCTGGTCAACGCCCAGCAGGCCCGGCGCATTCTCGACCGGCTGGTGGGTTACCAGATCAGTCCCCTGCTGGCCAAGCGGGTCCAGCGGGGACTTTCGGCCGGCCGGGTTCAGTCGGTGGCTCTGAAGCTGGTAACCGACCGGGAGAAGGAAATCACGGC
Organism: Chloroflexota bacterium; assembly: GCA_028874675.1. Taxonomy (GTDB): domain Bacteria; phylum Chloroflexota; class Dehalococcoidia; order Lucifugimonadales; family UBA3495; genus Bin22. Next base: position 11,149 of record JAPPJA010000293.1, on the reverse strand, counting down.
CTTTGTGCCCGAGGAATCGTGGACGCTGGACGTCCAGCTTCACAAGTCTGCAGACGCCGCCACCAGGGCCAACCTGTTCCCCGCCTGGCTGCATTCGGTAAAGGGAAATCGCCGGCGGCTGACCATCGGGGTTGAGGAAGATGCCCGGGCCTACGAAGCGGAGTTGAAGGATGCCGCCTACACCGTAGCCGAAGTGCGCAAGCGGGAAGTAAGGCAGCGCCCGGCGGCGCCCTTCACCACCAGCACCCTGCAGCAGGAGGCCGGCCGCAAGCTGCGATTCACCGCCCAGCGGACCATGTCCGTGGCCCAGCAGCTCTACGAGGGCCTGTCCGTAGGCAGCGAGGGGTCGGTGGGGCTGATTACCTACATGAGGACCGATTCCACCCAGGTGGCGGATACGGCGATCCAGGAAGCCCGCCAGTATATCCGGGACCGGTACGGCAAGGAGTATCTTCCCGACAAGCCCCGGAGCTATCGCACCCGCACCAAGGCGGCCCAGGAAGCCCACGAGGCCATCCGGCCCACGTCCATCGCCCGGACGCCTGACTCCCTTAAAGACCACCTGAGCGCCGAGCAATTCCGGCTTTACGGGCTGATATGGTCGCGAATGCTGGCCAGCCAGATGGCTGATGCCCGGTCCGACGCCACTACGGTCAATATAGACGCCGCCTGCAAGCCGAAGGCCGACGGAGATGCGGGCCAGGTCTTTAATTTCCGCGCCACCGGCTCGGTGCTGAAGTTCCCCGGCTTCCGTACGCTTTACCTGGAGGGCCGGGACGAGGGGGACGAGGAGGAAAACTCCAACTCCCTGCCGGAGCTGACCCCGGGGGATTCGCTGAACTGCCAGCAATTGGAAGCCAACCAGCATTTCACCCAGCCGCCGCCCCGGTTTACCGAGGCCACGCTGGTCAAGGCCATGGAAGAGCGGGGAATCGGGCGACCCAGCACCTACGCGCCGACCATCGGAGTGCTGCTGAACCGCAAGTATGTGGACAAGGAGGGCAACAGCCTGCACCCGACCCAGCTGGGCACCACCGTGTCGGACCTGCTGGCCCAGTTCTTTACGGAGATTATGAACCCGGACTTCACCGCCCAGATGGAGGAGAAGCTGGACGAGGTGTCCCAGGGCGAACGGGACTGGGTGCCCATGCTGGAGGAGTTCTATGGGCCCTTTGCCCAGGAACTGCTCAACGCCAACGAGAACATGCCCCGGGTAAAGCCGGACGACGAAGCCACCGACGAGGCCTGCGAGAATTGCGGGATGCCCATGGTAATCAAGACGGGCCGGTTCGGAAGGTTCATGGCCTGTACCGGCTATCCCCAGTGCCGGACCACCAAGCAGATCAAGGATGGCGAGGATGAGGCTGGCGCCGCCGATACGGAGACCGACGAGGTATGCGAACAGTGCGGCAAGGCCATGGTGCTGAAAACGGGCCGCTACGGCAAATTCATCGCCTGCAGCAACTACCCGACGTGCAAGAATACCCACCCCATGAAGACCGGCGCCGCCTGCCCACGCTGCGGAGGCGACCTGGTGGAACGGGGAAGCCGTCGCGGGGTTTTCTTCGGGTGCGCCAATTACCCGGAGTGCAAGTACACGAACAACCGGCGCCCCCTGCCGGAACCCTGTCCCGAGTGCCAGGGCCTGATGGTGGTGAACCGGGATGGCAGCCAGGCCTGCACCGTATGCGCCTGGAAGGTGGAAGCTCCCCAGAACGCGCCAGATGGCGATGGAAGCTCCGGCCGGGAACAGGAACTGGCGACAGTAGGGGATTAAGCAGCCGCTTGCTTCCGACTTTCCCCGGCGCGCGGAGGAAGGTCCGGGCCAGAATAGCTGCCGGTTACCTGCCGCCGGATACGAAGCCGGTCCGACTTGGCTTCCAGACCCGTTATAAGCACGGAAATGGCGTAAACGGGTCGGCCGCCAGGAACGCAATTGCGGCGGCTCCTTGCTAGGCTGGGAGTATCCCACCCTTGGGGAGTCCAGCATGGCAACCCTTTCCGGCGCAGCCGTTCCCTCGTCCCCCGTCTCCGAGTTGGTCGAAAAGTACGAGACCTACCTGCGGGGGCAGCGGGGCCTCTCAGACAACACCGTTCGCGTCTATCTCACCGACCTGGAATCCTTTTTTCGCTACCTGTCCAACGCCGGGCAGGCTTTGTCGGACATGAACCGGCGCATGGCCCGCAGCTACCTGGCCTGGCTGGCCACCGAGGCCCGGGAAACCAGGCACCCTTATTCCGGCCGCAAGCAGAAGGAGGGTTACGCCCGGGTCAGCATCGTGCGAAAGCTGACGGCGCTGCGCTCTTTCTACCAGTTCCTGGTCCAGCAGGGGATGTTCAAGCACTGTCCCGTGCCGTCGGGAAGGAGCCTCCAGGTAAAGGTGGAAAAGCCCCTGCCCTCCTTCATCGGCAAGCAGGAGACCGTGCGGCTTCTGGAAGCCCCAGACGATGAGGACCTGTACGGCATTCGGGACCGGGCCATGCTGGAGGTACTGTATTCCTGTGGTGTCCGCCTGGCCGAGATTAACGGGATGGACCTGCCCGACGTTAAGTTTGAGCAGCGGCAGATACTGGTGGAGGGCAAGGGCTCCAAGGAGCGGTGGGTCCTGTTTGGCAAGCCCACCGCCGACGCGCTGCAGAAGTACATGGAGGAGGCCAGACCCCAACTGCTGGACAAGCCCACTGAAGCCCTTTTCCTGAACCGGTACGGGAAACGCCTGTCCCGCCGCTCCATCGAGAAGGTGGTCAAGGGGTACGCCGCCCGGGCCGGCCTCCGCGACGGCGTCCACACCCACACCCTGCGCCATACCTTTGCCAGCCATATGCTGGAGGGCGACGCCGACCTGCGGGTAATCCAGGAACTGCTGGGCCACTCCAGTCCCACTACGACGCAGATATACACCCATATAACCAAGCAGGAAGCCAGGGCCGCTTACCTGAACTTCCACCCCAGGGCGGCCAGGGAATAGAAGCCGTTTCAATTCCCCTATCCCGCGACGTGGGGCGGTGGAGATGGGCGAAACTCCCCCGGCGATGGAGCACGTGGTGAGCCAACTCCGGTTCGGGTCAGCCGCCCCGCCAACGCCACCAGCATTCTGCGCAATCCCTTATTCCCTTTGGGTGTATAATCCTTCCAACACTGAACCGGGTGGCCTTAATGACTTCTGACGCCGGCGCCAAACAGCGTAAACCCGTCTTCTACGGCTGGTACATTGTAGCCACCTGCATTTTCGTAGCCTTCGTTACCAACGGCGCCCGCAACAGCTTCGGCATTTTTGTGCTCCCCATGAGCGAGGAGTTCGAGTGGAGCCGGGGTACGATATCCTTTGCGGCAGCCCTGGGCTTCCTGGTTAACGGCCTCACCCAGCCCTTCATGGGACAGCTGCTGGACCGCTTCGGTGGCCGCAGGGTCATCGTCTCCAGCCTGGCAATATTCGGCGTGGCAACGGTGGCTCTGAGCCTAACGTTCCACTATCTGTACCTGATTTTCCTGTTCGGCATTGTTTCGTCCATAGCGTTGAGCGGCATGTCCCTCAACAACACCGGCACGCTGCTGTCCCGGTGGTTCCGGCGACGGCGGGCTACGGTGGTTGGCCTCAACGCCTCCGGTCTTTCGGCCGGGGGGCTGATCCTGGTGCCCCTGGGTATGTACCTGCTCCAGTCCACCAACTGGCGGCTGACCTGGGTGGCCTTCGGCGTGGCAATTCTGGTCCTGTCCGTTCCCCTGGCGTTTTTCTTCCTGAAAGACGATCCCAGGGACCTGTCGCTGAGCCCTGACGGCGATGATGAACCCCTGGATAGTTCCACCGGCTCTACCGCCCAGCGTGTGGCGGGAATGCTGGATACCGACCGCTGGGCGCAGTCTTTCCGGTCCATGCCCATCTGGCAGATGACCATAGCCTACTTCGCCTGCGGTTACACGACGGCGGTGCTGTCGGTCCACTTTGTGCCCTTCGCGGACTCCCTGGGAGTGGGACCCCAGACGGCGGCGTTCATATTTGCGCTGATGATGGGGTTGAACGTGGTGGGCAGCATTGGCGCGGGTATCCTGTCCGACAAGTTCAGCCGCAAGAACATGCTGGCGCTGGTGTATTTTGTGCGGGGCACGGCTTACATGCTGATGCTGGCCGGCGTGGAGATATTCGGCCTGGGAACGCCGGCGCTGCTGATCTTCGCCATAGTTGCTGGCATATCCTGGATCGCCACCGCGCCCCTGACCACCGCCCTGATTGCGGATGTCTATGGAGTTCGGGCCCTGGGCACCATTTCCGGCGTGGCCTTCCTGGTACACGCCGTCGGCAGCGGCATCAGCATCTGGCTGGCAGGAGAACTTTTCGACCTGACCGGTTCCTACACCATACCCTTCCTGATTGCGGGACTGTTCCTGTTCCCCGCTTCCGTATTTGCCTTCTCCATCAAGGAAAAGAAGTACTCTTCCCGCTATCAGACGATGGAGGCGGCGGTGGCGCCGGCGGCCGGCGACTAGAGCTCGGCCGGCGGCGGCCGATTGACGGGGGTTGGCATGTCTGGCATGGGACTGTGGCTGTCGGGCCAGTGGCTGGGAAGCGAAATTCCCAGCCTTCTTTTGGGGCTGGGGTTTCATCATGACGATATCGTTGACCCGGACTTCCTCGCCTGGCTGAAGGCCCGGCTGGACCACTTAATCACCCTGGACCCGTGGGTTCTGATTGTCCTACTGACACTGGTGGTACTGGTCATTCCGGCGGCAATACTCGGTTTCTACCTGTACCAGCAGTGGCGGGTCAGGCTGTCCTGAGGGGCTGGGGCTGGGAGCGATTGCGGGGGCCATCGGAGTAGGGAGGCGGGACGTGGAAGCGGGCAAAGAGACAAAAAGGGACGGAAAAACTCCGTCCCTTTTTTGGCGCTGGTGTTCCGGAGGCGACTAGCCGGGATTGTGCTTTTCTACCAGGGGCCCAACCCGAGAATCGACGTTGCCGAGGGGCTGGCCGGCGTCCACGCGGGCCACGGCCAGATGGGCGTCCCTCTGAATTTCCTCCCAGTCGGGTTCCAATTCGTACTCGTCCCGCAATTCGTCGAAGAGAGCAGTGAGTGAATTCTGATCAAACATAATGCTTAACTCTGATCCTCCTCCCTAGTATCTTACTTAAGCGTTTCCTAGTCTAGCCACTTTTGACCGGGCTGGCAAGTCTTGAACAGCCCTTGACCAGGGCAATCGGCTCTTCGATGTTTTCATACTTAGCCCTTCGGCAAGCTCTGGACAGCTTCCGGGCTGAATAACCATCGTATAACGAGGTAAAATGGTAAGGCTCACAATTCCTCAAAATACATCACAGGAGAATTGAACTATCTTGAAGAAGGTCAAAACAGCCGCGATTATTTCCGCCCTGCTGGCAATTGCCGTGCTGGCGGCCTGCACATCACCGGAAGAGACCACCGCGCCCGCAGCGCCCACTCCTGACATTGAGGCCACGGTGGAGGCCAGGGTACAGGAGTCAATGGCAGACTCGGGGTCCCCGGCCGGCCGGCTGGCCCTGGTGCGGGAGCGGGGGGTACTGGTATGCGCCGGCAACGACACGCTGGCCGGTTTCGGGTTCCTGGACGCTGACGGCAACATTCGCGGCTTCGACGTTGATCTGTGCCGCGCCGTGGCCGCCGCCGTCCTGGGCGACCCGGACGCCCTGGAGCTGCGTCCCACAACCGCCGCCGAGCGGGGGCCGGTTATGCAGTCCGGCGAGATAGACATGATGTCTCGCAATACCACCTGGACCACGTCCAGGGACGTGCAGTGGGGGAACTTTGCCCAGACCATGTTCTACGACGGCCAGGGCTTCATGGCCCCCAGGAGCATGGGCGTCTCGACAATCCAGGAATTGCAGGATGCTTCCATCTGCGTCCAGCAGGGAACCACCACGGAACTGAACCTGCAGGACTTCAGCAACCAGAACGGGATGAACTTCGCAATTACTACCTTCCCGGATAACGTTGCCACCGAGACCGCCTATTCCGGCGGCCAGTGCGACGCGATGACCACCGACCGCTCGGGCCTGGTGAGCACCCGCCAGGGCCTGGCCAACCCGGATGACCACATCATTCTGCCGGGCACCATATCCGAGGAACCCCTAGGGCCGGTGGTGCCCAGCGGGGACGACCAGTGGTATGACATCGTCAAGATGGTGATGGCCATCCTCATCTATGCCGAGGCCTATGGAATCACCTCCGGCAGCGTTCCCACCGCCGTGACGGGCAATACCCCGGTGGACCGGCTCCTGGGGCTAGAGGGCTCCTTCGGTCAGGAGGGCCTGGACCTGGACGTTACGGTGGCCCAGACCGTGATTCAGTCGGTCGGAAACTACGGTGAAATCTACGACCGCCACCTGGCGCCCCTGGGCATTGCCCGGGAGGGCAGCCGCAACGCCCTGTGGAGCGCCGCTCCCTGCGTCGAATGCCCCAAGGGAGGCCAGATTTACGCCGCACCCCTGCGATAAGAACTGCGCCCCCTCCACCGCAACGAAGGGGACAGTGGGGCCGACCCGCACGGGTAATCCAGCGGTTATAATGTTGCCACTATAGGGTAAACACTCTACGACTGCCCGGGTACCGGGCGTGAAGAACAAGGAGCAGGACAATGCAGATCGGAGCGCACGTGTCGTCGGCCGGGGGCATCAGCAAGTCCATTGACCGGGGGCTGGAAATCGGGTGCGAGGCCATCCAGATTTTTGGCTCGTCTGCCCGCACCTGGGCATTCAAGCACCCGCCGGAAAAGGAGATAGCCGCCTTCAAGGAGCGGCGCGCCGAAACGGGCATGGGCGCCGTCTTCTTCCATGCCATCTACCTGATAAACCTGGGCAGCCCCGACCCCGCGCTGGTGGATAAGGGAGTGCAGTCGTTGGTTAACTACATGACCCTGGCCGCCGACATCGAGGCGGAAGGGGTGATTTTCCATCCAGGCAGCCACAAGGGTCGGGGCTACGAGCAGGTATTTGACCAGGCCGTGGAGGCCATCAAGCGGGTGCTGGACAGCAGCCCCGAGGGCCCCTACCTGTGCCTGGAGAACATGGCCGGCATGGGCCAGCACATCGGAGCCAAGTTCGAGGAACTGGGCGGCATACTGCGGGCGGTGGACAGTCCCCGGCTGCGCATCTGCCTGGATACCCAGCACAGCTTCGCCGCAGGCTACGACCTGACCACCGTGCCCGGGGTGGAGGCGATGATTGCCCAGTTTGACGAGACCATCGGAGCCGACAAGCTGGCAGCCGTCCACGCCAACGACTCCAAGCAGCTGTGCGGGTCGGGCGTGGACCGCCACGACAACATCGGCGAGGGCTACATCGGCGAACAGGGGTTTGCCTGCATTATGGGCAATCCGACCTTCAGCGACGTGCCCTTCTTCCTGGAAGTGCCGGGGTTCGAGGGTGACGGCCCGGACCAGCAGAACATCGACATCCTGAAGCGCATCCGGGAAGAAGTTGGGGGCTAGGGGCCTTTGCTTTATTCTCTCTTCCCCGGGGGCAAGGCGAGGATGGGGCTGACGTTCAGCCGGACGTCCACCGGCATGGGATTCGGACTTGGTTGAAATC
>JAPPJA010000293.1:0-3580 GCA_028874675.1 Chloroflexota bacterium | reverse complement strand
CTACCCCGAATTTGTGCGCCTGGTGCGGCGGGCCTACCGGCGGCTTCCTGCCCACGTCCTGGAAGCGCTGGAGAACGTGGATATTACGGTGGAGGAGTGGCCCGGCCCCAACGAGGAGGAGCTGCTGGAGGATGGCGGCACCCTGTTCGGCCTCTACTACGGAGTTCCCCTGACGGACCGGGAGGGCGGCGCCCCTTTTCTGCCCGACCGGATTACCCTTTACCGGCAGCCCATCCTGGAAAGCTGCGCAACCCGGCGGGACGTCCTGCGCGAAATCCGGGTTACCCTGTGGCACGAAGTCGGCCACTACCTGGGCATGGAGGAAGACGACCTCCACCGCCTGGGATACGGGTAGCAGACCCTGACGGGCTTGCACAAATTGACGAATGCTCTGGCATCAGCGTTCGGGGCCGCCAGGCCGCAAAGTTCCGCCCTTCTGCCTGATTCATGCTGACATCCTTCGGCAAGCTCATTGCTATCGGCTTCGGTACGGGCCTCTCGCCCGTAGCGCCGGGAACTGCCGGTAGCCTGGCGGCGGTGGCCATCTACTTCCTGGTTGCGCTCCTTGCCGGTGATCTGGCGTCTTATCTCAGCAGCTTTATCGGTGTCAGCTCCGGTGCTGGCCTCTCGCCCGTGCCACCGGGCCCTGCGGACTGGCTGCAGGTTGCGCTCTTCTCCTTCCTGGTTGCGCTCCTTACGGGCGACCTGGCGACATACATTCTGGTTGCCCTGATTGTGGTGGGTTTGCCCGTCGGTATCTGGGCCACCGGTTTGCTGGTGTCCGAAGCTGACCCGGACCCCGGGCAGGCGGTTTGGGACGAGTTCGTGGGGATGTGGATAACCTGCCTGCTGCTGCCCCCCACGGCCTTGTGGCTGGGGGCGGCATTCATCTGCTTCCGGTTTTTTGATGTCGTAAAGCCCTGGCCCGCCCGCCGGCTGGAGGAGCTGCACGGTGGGCTGGGCATAATGGCCGACGATGTGGCCGCCGGAATCTACGGCGCCGTCCTGCTCAACCTGGCGCACTTTATCTGGGTCACCTGGATTTCGGGCTGAGTTGAGTAGAGGGCTGGTTCTGGCCAATAATCTTCGATAATGCGTTCAAAGGACCTGGCAGGGAGGGCAGGCCGCCTCACAGGTTAATCAGGCTCAGATTGATCGGGGCTGTAGGGGCGCACGACCGTCATTTGCTCCAACTAATTATGCCGGTTTGTTTCTGAAGACACCCAGGTCATCTTGAATTGTCATTCTGAGGAGTGAAGTGACGAAGAATCCCAACGGTAAGGAAGCAACCAAATAGTGCTATGGAAAGAGTCCTTCCTGAAACCGTTGGGATTCTTCACTCCGTTCAGAATGACAAAGCCTGTAGCCAATAGACCTCTTTACGCTTGAATTTGTTGGAACAGATGACGACCGTGCGCCCCTGCAGGGATGGGAGTTCCCGGTCCGTTTAACCGGTTTGCCCTGTATCGCCCCTTGCGCTTCTGCTATGATTCTTGCTGGTGCGCGCTGCATCTCAAAGTAAGAACGGGCGCGTCGAATGCTTCCCATACCGTTGGCCGGACTTTTCGTTATCTGTCGCTAAACCCCCTGGCGTTCGGATACCAATGTCGGAAGCGGCGGCTCGACTCGGGAGAATTTCTCTGCCTGACCAGGTACAAATACACACCGACGGCGCCTGCCTGGGCAATCCCGGGCCGGGCGGTTATGGCGTGGTCCTGCGAATGGGCGACCACGAGCGAGAGTTGAGCGGTGGCTTCTGCCTTACCACCAACAATCGCATGGAACTGCTGGCCGTCATCAAGGGGCTGGAGACCCTCACCCGCCCCTGCCGGGTGGTCCTTTACAGCGACTCCCGCTACGTGGTGGACGCCATGGAGAAGGGGTGGGCTGTGAAGTGGCGGGCCAACGGGTGGCAGCGCAACAAGCGGGAGAAGGCGGTGAATCCCGACCTGTGGGCCAGGCTGCTGGACTTGTGCGCTACCCATGATGTAGAGTTCCGCTGGGTTCGCGGCCATTCGGGCGTCGCCGACAACGAACGGTGCGACCGGCTGGCGGTGGCGGCTGCCAAACAGTCCGGTCTGCCGGACGACCCGGGTTACCGGCCGAATTCCTGACTTCAACCATCTGACCACAACCCGTCCGGAGGTATCACCCTTGGCCCAGCACACGGAAAGGTTCGTCTCCTTCAGGGACGGCAAGTTCAACGTTCAACTGGTGGAGGGCGGCAGCGGCGACAACCTGCTGTACCTACACGGCGCAGGAGGCTTTACCGGCTGGGACGCCTGCCTCGACCGCCTGGCGTCGGAGTTTCACGTTATTGCTCCGGCCCACCCGGGCGTGGCCAGGTCCGAGGGCCTGGAACACCTGGATGACCTGTGGGACCTGGCGCTTTTCTACGAGGAGTTGCTGGACGAGCTGGGCCTGGACCGGACCTTCGTGGTGGGCCACTCCTACGGCGGCCTGCTGGCGGCGGAACTGGCGGCCCAGTGTCCCCAGCGGGTGCAGCGGCTGGTTCTGGTGGGCTCCCTGGGGCTGTGGCTGGAGGATACCCCCATAGCCGACTTCTTCATCCTCACCCGCTCGGAGCGGACGGAACTGCTGTGGCACGACGGCGAGTCCGAGGTTGCCCAGGCGTTCATGGCCCAGCCCGAGGACCCGGTGGAGCGGATGGAGGCCGACCTGTCCCGAACGCAAACCCTGGCGACGGTGGGCAAGTTTGTTTGGCCCATCCCCGACCGGGGGCTGCCCAAGCGGGCGCACCGCATAACCATGCCCACCCTGCTGCTGTGGGGCGACTCCGACGGGGTGGTGCCTCCAGCCTACGGCCCGGCCTTCCAACAGCTGCTGCCCAACGCGTCCCTTCAGGTAATCGATAGGTGCGGCCACATCCCCCAGGTGGAACGGCCCGACGAGTTCTTTGCCGCAATAACCGGCTTCCTGAAGGACTGATTCCTTTACGCAACCTGATCCTGGTCAAACAGGGGTGATCGAATGAGCCTCAATGAATTTATCGAGTCGGCCCTGAACATGGAGCAGCAGCTTCTGGTGGAGGCGGTGGAGGACCTGACATCCGAGGAGCTGACCTGGCAGCCGGGGGCGGACGCCAACCCCATGGGCTGGATGCTCTGGCACACCATACGGGTGGAGGATATGTGGATCCAGTTCTTCATCCAGCGCCAGATCGAAATCTGGGAGCGGGACGGCTGGCACGAGAAGTTCGGATTGCCCACCCGGGACAACGGCTTTGGCCATACCCCGGAGCAGGTGGCCGGCTTCCCCGCGCTGGACGTGCAGGAACTGCTGAGGTACGGCGAGGCGGTAAGGGTGGGCACGCTGGAACACCTGCGGGGCCTTTCTCCGGAGGATTTCGACCAGGTCCCCCGGGAGCAGCGACCCAACCTGAGCGTGGGAGCCGTTTACCGCCAGCTGCTGGGCGAGTTCTTCCAGCACCAGGGCCAGATTGCTTACCTCAAGGGGCTGAAACGCGGTTCCGGCGCCCTGCCCCCCACCTATGCCACGCCGGGGTAGTAGTTCAACCAGATTGTATTGATGGGTTGGGGCTAAACCGTCGTTCCCGCGC
>JAPPJA010000578.1 GCA_028874675.1 Chloroflexota bacterium | reverse complement strand
GTTGGTGTGCAGTGACTGGGTCCCTCCCAGCACGGCGGCCAGAGCCTGCAGGGTGACCCGGACCGTGTTCACCTCCGGCTGTTGAGCCGTCAGGGTGCTTCCCGCCGTCTGTGCGTGAAAGCGCAACACCCACGACCTGGGATTGCGGGCTCCGAACCGCTCCTTCATGATTCGGGACCACATGCGCCTGGCGGCCCTGAACTTGGCCACTTCCTCCAGGAAGTGGTTGTGAACGTTGAAGAAAAAGGAAATTCTGGGGGCGAAGGCATCGATGGCCAGACCCGACTTCAGACAGGCCTCCACGTAGGCGATGGCGTTGCCCAGGGTGAATGCCAGCTCCTGAACGGCCGAGGACCCTGCCTCGCGGATGTGATAGCCGCTCACCGAGATCGGATTCCATTGGGGAAGGTTCCGGCTGCAGTAGCCGATCAGGTCGGTGACCAGCCGCATGGAAGCCTCGGGGGGATAGATGTAGGTTCCCCGGGCGATGTACTCCTTCAGAATGTCATTCTGAATCGTGCTCGACAGTTGCTCCGGCGGCACCTGCCGGCTCCGCGCCAGGGCGACCAGCAGGGCCAGCAGCACGGCCGCGGTGGCATTGATGGTCATCGAGACCGAGACCCGGTCGAGCGGTATTCCCCGGAAGAGCTCCTCCATGTCCCCCAGACTGTCGATGGCCACGCCGGTGCGGCCCACCTCTCCGGCCGCCATGGCCGCATCGGAGTCCATGCCCATTTGGGTGGGCAGATCGAAGGCTACCGAAAGCCCGGTCTGGCCCAGTCCCAACAGGTACTTGTAGCGGGCGTTGGACTCCCGGGCCGACCCGAAGCCCGCGTACTGCCTCATGGTCCACAGACGGTCCCGGTACATGCCGGGCCTGACTCCCCGGGTGAAGGGATAGCTTCCGGGATCCGCCAGGTCCCGCCGGTAGTCGAAGTCTTCGAGATGGCGGGGACCGAAGAAGGGATCCAAACGGATTCCGGAGGTTGTCTCGAATTTGCGGTTTGATGGCATCGGGCTGACTGACCCGGCCGGGAAAGGAGGCGGCCGGCAAGCACCGGGAAGGGGAAAACCGGCCCGGGCCTCACTTCATCGACCGGACCCGGATAAAGGAGTGAACGGCGAAGCCCAGCATCAGCAGGCCGAACAGGGCGAAGGAGCCCACCATGAAGTAGTCCTTGAACTCGAACACCTCTTGCTCCGTAATAAACTGGTATCCCCTGAGCAACAGGAATCCGCCGAAAACGGCGAACAGAAATCCGGTCACCTCCAGGAAGAGCTTGTGGATGCTCCTGCCGACCTCCCCAAAGGACGATTTCACCCGTTCCAGCCAACTCCCGGCCATCCCGTTTTCCCTCGTTCGAACCGGGCTTCATCATAGCACAGGGAACGAGGGGGAATTGGCGGGCTCAGTCCGGCGTCCCCGGGGAAAGAACCGTCCACAAAGGGACACGACGCGCGCGATGTCAGCGCGCTGTCACACCAAGGTCACGAAATTGGGTTCCCGGGGTCGAGTATGAGAAAACTTTGATTAACATCGATGCACAGGATGCACAGGATTTTTTCCCTGCCCCACGAATTCTTTGGACAGTGGTTCGAGAACCTGTATAAGAACCTACAGGAGATGCGGCGCCGGAGAGAGTCGCACTTCTTCCTTCAAGTCTTCGGAAGACTTCCGTTCGGCAGCATCGCGCCATGCAATTTCCCTTCCATCCCAGCCTCGGCCAATGGCTGGAGTTGGCCCTGGCGCTCGGGGGATTTATCTGGATTGGCAGCCAGACGACGTGGGTATTGGACCCCGAGCCCGTACCGGGGCTCTTGCGGCACTATGCCGTTGAGTGCATCGCTCTGTCGGGAGTGGTCGTGTTGGCGTTGCTGATGCAGTTCCACCACGGGAAACCCCACCTTTCAATGTTGTGGTTCTGTCTGGGGATGGGAGCCGTGATCTCGTTTCTTGGACTTCTGTACTTTGGAGTGGTTTCGGTGCTGACGCTGGCTCCCGCGTGGGCGGCGGGGGTTTTGGCAACTGTTCGTATGGGCGGAAAATGGGGTTACCTGTTGTGGTGGTTCTGGGCCGGGGTGATTGCTCAGATCGTATTGATGGCCGTGCTCACGGCCGGCTCCCTTTTGATCGCACGCATGGGCGCTGCTTTGGAATTGGGACCGCCACCGTGAATATCCCCCAAGT
>JAPPJA010000444.1 GCA_028874675.1 Chloroflexota bacterium | reverse complement strand
CCTCAACCACATAGAGTCCGAATTCCTGTTCTGGCGGGGCCAAGCCGCCACCGTCTTTGTGGGCAATTGGCTGACCAGCGCGCGGCGGGATATCATGGGGGATTTTCCCCTCTATACCTATGCCTTTCCCGCCGTCGAAGGGGGTGAGGGCAGTCTGCGCGAGTTGATGGGCTATGCCAGAGCCCTCAGTATCCCCGCCCTAGCGCGCAATCCCGAACCAGCCGCCCATTTTCTGCGCCTAATAAACAGCCACTGGCACCAACAGCAGATGGTGGAAGAGGTTCTCAGAGTCAGCTCAATCGTCGGCGTGTCTATCCCGACTATGCACCAGGGCTTGGACGTCGTCCTGGGAGAGAAAACGAGCTTCTACCCCTTTTCATTCGACCTCGAAGGCGAGCACCCCTTTCTATACCGGCAGTACTGGGACGAGTGGAACCGCTTCATGGTCGCCCGCGAAATCTCGGCGATCCAATTGCTGGAGAACCTCGAGCAGATATTCACTCTCTATTTCCAGAACGTGGCGATCGACTCTCCCGATCCACTCTGACCTGCGTCATGATCCATTGTCCCGGACCATCTGGCTCCGCCGACGGCTCTGAAAAGCTGGAGGACACCTGGCCCCACAAGTGGTTTTCTCCCGTCCCGGTGGAGGGCATGGCCATACTCGTCCTGCTCAGCGGATGCGAGCCGGAATTGGCGAGCCAGATGTCCAGTCCACCGCAATACGCCTCTCGGGAAAGCCAGATGGTGCCGCCACATCAGACCTCCGACCGCGCCGAAACCGGCATACCCAGGGTGCGTTTTACCGAGGTAACTTCGACCGCCGGCCTTCATGTCGAGAACGTGTCGGGGAGCCCTGAGCAGGACTACATCTTGGAGACTATGGCAGCAGGTGCCGCCTTTCTCGACTACGACGGGGACGGCTATCTCGATCTCTTCTCGGTCAATGGAACTCGGCTGCAAGTGCCTCCGGCAGAAGCGCAGAACGCGCTTTACCGCAACGAGCCAGGACGGGGACAGGACGAGGATCGGGTATTCCGCCGGGTGGAGGTCGATCTGGGCCGGGATGGTTGGGGTATGGGCTGTGCCGTGGGAGACTATGACAACGACGGGACCCCAGACATCTATGTAACTTATTGGGGACCCAACCAACTCTGGCGCAATGACGGAGATGGGCACTTCACCGCCGTCGGGAGAGCCGCTGGCGTGGACGATACTGGCTGGGGTTCCAGCGCGGCCTTCGGGGATCTGGACGGGGACGGCCTGCTGGACCTCTACGCGACCAACTACATAGAATTCGACCTAGACAATCCGCCCGGAGGGGGAGAAAAGTGCCTGTACAAGGGCCTGGAGGTATTCTGCGGCCCCTTGGGGGAACCAGCGCAGGCAGATCGTCTTTATCGCAACAGTGGCGGGGATCGCTTTGCGGATATGAGCGCGGTTACCGGCATAGACCAGCGGCCTTATCCGGGACTCGGAGTGGCCTTGAGCGACTTTGATGCAGATGGCGATTTGGACATCTACGTGGCCAACGACGGGGAACCCAACCTACTCTACCGCAATGACGGAGATTGGCAGTTCGTCGAAGTGGCCACGTTGGCCGGAGCCGCCTATAGTGAGGCCGGCAAAGCTCAGGCCGGTATGGGCGTACACAGCGGAGACTACGACAACGACGGCGATCTGGATTTGTTCGCGACCAATTTCTCAGACGATGTCAATACTCTCTACCGCAACGACAGCAGCAACCAGTCGCAGCCGGGATTGCAATTCACCGATGTCACCTACGCCGCCGGCCTAGGCGGTCTCGTGCAGCCCTACTTAGGGTGGGGCACGGGTTTTTTTGATTGCGACAACGACGGCTGGCTGGACCTATTCGTGGCCAACGGCCACCTCTATCCCCAGCTAAATCAGCACCCTTCGGGCCTGCGCTACGCTCAGCGCAACCTGCTCTACCACAGTCGACAGGGGCGCTTTATCGAAGTCGGGAAAGGGGCCGGACCAGCTTGGAGTTCCGAGAAAGTGAGCCGGGCCGCAGCCCTCGGAGACTACGACAACGACGGGGATGTGGACCTTTTCATCGCCAATCTCAACGACCTTCCCTCTCTGTTGCGCAACGACGGGGGCAATCGGCACAACTGGCTGGGACTGCAACTAGTGGGTACCCAGAGCAATCGGGATGCGATCGGTGCCCGCGTACGAG
>JAPPJA010000240.1 GCA_028874675.1 Chloroflexota bacterium | reverse complement strand
CCCATACGCCGTCCTCGGTAGCCTGAGCTATCTCCCTGCCCAGTTCCTGACCGTCAGAGCCGACCACGTCCTTGATATCGGAGCCAATGAGGTGAGGGAAGATGGGATGAGCCAGATAGTAGTCATCGGCGCCGATGAGGAAGAGATAAAACTGTCCGTCCAGACTGTCCTCGCCGTTGTAGTGCCTGATGACAGCGTCGAGACCGTCATCTTCGTATTTGGTGATGGCCTTGCTCACGTATGCCTTTACGGAGTCCGCTACATCTTCCACCAGTGCCGAATGGCTGGTAGAGAATACCAGACCGTCGTGAAGAACGGCGAGCACTCGCCGGGGTTCTTCCTGTTTAGTGACGGGGTTTACGCCCTGAGTCATGATCCATAGGCCTTCTTCTGTGGCATCCATCAACCTGGCAAAGGCTGCGAATGACGAGCCCGGACCAACATATTGGCCTTCGAGAGCAGGAATGTTGCGGTATATAAGCAGCGTGCTTTCGGCTTCGTCCAGGAGGATCAGTGTGCGCCTGTCTTGTACGCCCTCGGCTGACTTGTAGAATTCAACGGTGGCATCCAGGCCGTTCTGCCCATAGTATTCTATGGCGCGCGTTACGTAGGCCTGAGTCAGATCGTCGTCGCTCAATGCACCGGTTTCCTGCATCGCCTCCGGTGGTATAGTTGCACCAGAATCGGGCGCAGGTACCGGAGTCGAGGTAGCAGCGGGCAGTGGAGTAGCCTCAGGAGCAGCAGTGGCCACGGGTTCGGGAGCCACGGGTTCGGGAGCCACCGGCTGGGCTGCCGTACCAACTGGCGCTGAAGTTGCGGACGGTTCGTCGCCACAGGCAATGGCCAAAACTGAAAAAGAAGCCAAAATGAGACACAGGAACAGCAGGTTTACTGTGGCTGATATCCATCGGTGATTCAATCCCGTACAGTTTGCCGCAGGTTTCCCTTGTACCCTGGATTGCAACATCGGAATCCCCCTTGTTTTGATACCCAATAGCATACCCCGAATATTTTACATTTGGCAAAAGTAGATTTTCTTCCAAACACTACCGTACACTTTGTATCTTTCCAATTGGAAAGAGAGCATGATCTTAACGACCTGCGCCTGGTGGACTGGAGGCGTCATGCCAAAGTAACTCGCCGCAGAGAGCAACTACTGTTTGCAGCAGCCGTCAGGACGAAAGAGACGCGAGAAAAGAATGCTCAAGCCCTACCGTAGTGCAGGTTGCCTCGAGGAACAGAAAGTTCGATGGGGCGAGGAGATATAGCTGCCCGCATGCCGGCGAGGCAGGGAATGTATAGCCTGTCACTCAGTCCTCAAGAGGACTGGAGGGGCCCGTCAGGGGACTGATCCACATTTCCGCTTGCTGGTGCCAGCACGAGCCTTAGGCATATGTTCAAGAAATCCCAGGCAAAGCACGAGATCCAGTTCGAACCGGATGAGGAGTGTCCGCCGTTTCGGGCTATAATTTCGGCTCTACAGATTTTCCTGCCCAACACCATCAGCCTGGTCATGCTGGCTGCACTGGTCATGCAGGCATCGGGTGAGTCGGAAGCATACCTGTCATGGATGGCATTCACCGTGCTGGCGGTGACCGGCGCCAGTATGGTCTTTCAGTCTCTCCGGCTGCGGTACTTCGGTTCGGGCCGACTCATCGTCACAAACTTCAACGTTCCCTTCCTGGCAGTTTCGGCTTTGGCCCTCCACGTCGGCGGGCCCGGCTTGCTGGCCACATTGATCGTGGTTTCCACCCTGGTACAGTCTGTTTTAACCCTGCACCTTGCCTCCCTCCGCCGGATCTTCACCCCGACGGTGAGTGGAGTGGTGGTTATGTTGGTGGCGGTTTCGGCCATGCCTTTTATCATCAACAGGGCAGTCATACCGTCAGAAGGTCATTCAACGCTGTATTTTCTGGCCCCGGGAATGGCAGCCCTGGCCGCCGGGGTTTTGTTGTCCTTGCAGGAAACGCTGGTCTGGCGTATATGGATTTTGCCAGCTACCGTAACCGTAGGCTTGATTGTGGCCCTGCTCCTGGGCCTGTACAACATCGACATAGTAACTTCCACTCCGTGGATGAGTTTGCCTACCCTCGGGTGGCCAGGGTTTGACCTCACATTTGGCATTGAATTTTGGACTCTGCTTCCGGTCTTCGTGATTGTGAATCTCACCGCCTTTGTTAAAGCGGTAGGAGACCTGTCGGTA
>JAPPJA010000538.1 GCA_028874675.1 Chloroflexota bacterium | reverse complement strand
CCTGGACCTTGTCCCGCGCCATGAGCGAAGTCCACAGCAGAATGCCCAGCGCGAAGGCGATGCCGAAGTACCACATTAATGACTCCAGCCTGGCGGTTATTACCGAAATGACCACATCCAAAGTCAGGACTACAAACCCCTCGACGTTAACCTCGTCCCCCATCCAGGCGCCGTCAATAGCGCGATCAACCACCCTGGGCAAGGCAAAGTACGCGACGGTGAGAAACGCCAGCGACACGCCGCAACTGGCGATCAACAATCGGTATAGCCAGCGGACCCCCGCTCCGGGACGGCCCCAATAGACCAAAGTGATGAGACCAATGGCAACCGCGAGGGCGGTAAGCCCATAGTTCCTGGTTCGGTCAAGAACAGCTTGAATCCGTTCCTGCCATCTGTCCGCGCTGGCTTGAAAGTCGCTTTCGCTGATACCGGCGACTTCTTCAGCCAGAAGCGGCGCCAGGGACAGCCGGCCTTCGGAGTCCAGTCGGCGCCCGAATTCTGCCAGCGTCGCTTCGAGGGCCGGCGCCGCCACCGTCCTTGCAACCTGCCTGAGCAATTCCCTGACATCACCCTCCCTGAATACTTGCCGAAGCTCCGGTTCCGCCTTCCTGAGGGCGTCGCGGTAGCGCCAGTCGATCAAGGGGTTGTCGACTACCTGGACGATAGCCTGATCGAAGGCCGCCAGGGCTTCCTCCTCACTCAATCCCGTGAGGTCCCTGATGGACTGGCCTTCCAGTTCCCCGGATGAAATGGATTCCAGCGCGCTCCTGGCTTCTTCCGTGTACGGACTGCCCTCCGTTTCATCCAAAACGTCCTGTATCAACTCTCCGGCTTCCAGAGGCTTCGCCTCAATGCGATCAATTAGGAGGTCCACCGTGGATTCAACCAGTCGGTCCAGGGGACCGGAAATCTCGAGGTAAAGTTCCAGGTCTTCCGACTCCCCGGTGGAGAAGGATGACAACGACGCCAGGTTGGCCTCCACCTCGGCCTGCAAGTATTCCGGTGGGGCAACGGTCCTTACGAGAAGATGCAACTCTGAGGGAGTCAGATAGGCGACGTCGCCGGAAACTTCGCTCCAGAGTTGTTCGATGTTCTTGGGGGTCAGAACATCGGTATATAGCCGTTCGTAAGCATTCTGTTCCAGCAGGGAATCAGTGTAGAGTTCATCGTCAAGGAGGGCTTGCAGGTTGACGTGGAAGAGCAGCAAGGCAACGGCCAGATAGATGCACAATCCAGCCAGGGTAGAGGCGAGGGCCCGAAGAATCCAAAGGAGCATAGATCCCCAGACAGTCGGCATGGCGCTCGTTCAACGCAATATTAACATCCGGAAGCAGGGGGTGCTCGCCTTTGAACGTCCCTGGTCCTAGCCCGCGCCGTTTCCCGATCCGCGATTGACCGCCAGTCTCAATTGACACTCCAAGGCCGTTGGTGATACATTTCACAAGGTTTTTATAGCTGATTTTCCCGCGAGGAATTAGAAATGCCAGCCAAAATTGCCGTACTGGCCAAGCAGGTCATAGACCCTGAAATGCCTATGGCCGCCTTTCAAATCGACGCCAACGCCAAGCGGGTCGTTACCCCGCCAAACATTCCCCCCGTTGTTAATGGATTTGACGAGAACGCGGTGGAAGCCGCACTGCAGATTAAGGACTCTCAGCAGGATGTGACCGTCACCGTCATCTCGTCTGGCGCAGAGTTTGCCCTGGACGTGATGAAGAAACCCCTTTCCATGGGCGCGGACGAATTGGTCCTGCTCCAGGACGAAAGTTTTGGCAACCCGGTGGACAGTTTTCAGACGGCCCAGTTGCTGGCCTCCGCCATTCGGAAGCTGGGCGGCTTTGACCTGATTATCTGCGGCAGGCAGGCCTCGGACTGGGACAACGCCCAGGTGCCGCTGGGTGTCGCCGAATTGCTGGATGTTTCTTGCGTCGCCCTGGGCAAGAAGGTGGAACTCAAGGATGACAAGGTGGTTGTAGAGCGTCTCATCCCCGACGGGTACGAAGTTGTGGAGGCCTCGCTCCCTGCCCTGGTGACGGTCAGCAACGAGTTGGGTCAGCCCCGCTACCCTACACTGAGGGGCATAATGGCGGCAACCCGGAAACGGCCCACCATCTGGAGCGCCTCAGACCTGGAAATGGACGGCGGCGGGCTGGAGCCAAGGCTTACCCTGCACGACCTGTTTGTGCCGGTCAGCAACACTGAATGCGAGATTAT
>JAPPJA010000500.1 GCA_028874675.1 Chloroflexota bacterium | reverse complement strand
GTGTGAAGCTTTCATTAAAAACGGCGGCCGCAGCATCCGGGCCACCGCTAGCTAAATCATCTGATTCCTGGATTCGCCGAAGCGTTCAAATATGTAGCTGCCGGCCAGGCATTGGGACCCAAGTGACGGATCGTTGGCAGAAGTTCAGACTCTCCCGCAAGCTCGGGGAGCATTATAGCGCTCGGCTCTGTTGGTCCATTGCTGCCAGTCCTGGCGCAGTTCAGGTGGATAGTAAAAGCCGATTGCCGAGGCGGGTGTGTAACTGTTAAAAGGTGGCATTCACGGAAGCCTGGAACTCGTCATACCGGCGCCAGTCGGAATCCGGCAAGGCCGACAGTGAATGCAGGTCAAGCGCAGCAATAAATCCTGGATACCTGCATTATCCAGCATGACGGGACTGGCTGGCCGGGAAAACCCGCCAGCTTTGAACACTTAAGCCGGAGTTTCCGGGCTTGACATTAGACCACGTACGGCACGTATAATTTACCCCAAAATTTGCCGGGCCGGCGGAATAGTCGGCTACAGTTAGTTATACTCGGAAATGGCAGACGGTTGCCATAACAAGCTTTAACAATTGATGCAATACAACGTAGCGCAATTACTCAAGGAGTCCACCGGCGCAGTGCGGTGGGTTGCTGTAGCTGGGGAGCTGGCAATGCCCGGAGGGGCTTCCGCCTGGTACGACGGCGGAATGGAGTTATTGCGAACCCACCAGGGGCTGCTGGTCAGAGGAACGGTTGCCGCGACGGCCCCATCGGGCTGCAGCAGGTGCCTGAATGAATTTGCCAGCCGCTGCCAGATAGAGGTGGAGGAAGAGTTTTTTCCGGTGGTAGATGTCAACACCGGCAGGCGAATGGAGCCGCCCTGGGACTATGACGGAACCACCATAGACGAGAGTCATGTTCTGGACATTTCCGAAGTGCTGAGGCAGTGCACCATAGCGGCGCAACCGATCAAGCCGCTCTGCAACGAGGAGTGCCAGGGACTTTGCCAGGAATGCGGCGTTGACCTGAACGAAAGCAAGTGCATGTGCAGCGGCGGCGACATAGATCCCCGGTGGGAAGCGCTGGCGGCGCTGCTCAATCAGCCAGAAAACTGAGAGGAACCTGAATCATGGGTGCAGTACCAAACAAGAAAGTTACGCGAGCAAGGAGGGGAAGGCGACTGACTTCCTACAAGTTGAAGCCCCTTCACCCCTCGCGCTGCCCGCGGTGCAATGCCGCGAAGTTGCCTCATGCCGCCTGTCCCCAATGCGGCTACTACCGTGGACGCCAGGTAGTAGGCGTCGGAATGTAGACCCCCATATCCATGAGCCGCACGCCCTTCCCATGGGAAGGGCTGACTTTCAAGTGCGGCGTATCCCCCAGAGTGGTTGCTGAAGAGTAGTGGCGAATTGGGTTGAGGGTAGAGTCTATGACGATGACGCAGGAAAATCGGGAATTCTCGTACGTGTTTCCGGGCCAGGGTTCCCAGAGCGTGGGAATGGGACTGGAATTGTTCCAGTCCTCACCGGCGGCCAGGGAAATATTTGAAGAAGCTGACGACAGCCTGGGCTTTTCCTTGTCCAGGCTGATCTTTGAGGGCCCGTCACGGGAATTGCAGGACACCATGAATTCCCAGCCGGCAATTATGGTGGTCAGCATCGCGTGCTGGAAGGCCTGGGCAGAGTTCCTGGGGACCCAGAGTCCCAGGCCCATTTCGGTGGCGGGGCACAGCCTGGGCGAATACACGTCGTTGGTGGTAGCCGGTGTGATCGGTTTTGGCGACGGCGTCCGGCTGGTACGGGAACGGGGGCGGCTGATGCACGAAGCGTCGGAAGTGCGCCCGGGAGGAATGGCCGCCATTATCGGCCTGGAGGAACTGGCCTTCGAGCATATTTGCGCCGAGACCGGCGTGGAACTGGCCAATGTAAACAGCGACGACCAGGTGGTAATCAGCGGGGACAAGATTGCGGTGGCCCGGGCGATGGACCTGGCCACGGCAAGGGGAGCCAAGAAGGCGGTGCCGCTGAAGGTCAGCGGAGCCTTCCACTCGTCGCTGATGGCGCATGCCCAGCAGGGACTGGTTGCAGCCCTGGCCGACCTGGAGATGTCGGAGCCGGAAATTCCCATCGCCGCCAACTCCCTGGCAGCGCCGGTGACAACGGTGGAGGAGGTCCGCAGCGAGTTGACGGAGGGGCTGTGCCACTGCGTTAGGTGGAAGCAGTCGGTGCGGTAC
>JAPPJA010000124.1 GCA_028874675.1 Chloroflexota bacterium | reverse complement strand
ACGATACCATGATCAGAAGTACCGGCACCCACAGCAACCGGCGGGCAATGTACGTTGCCACTGCTTCTTCCTCGCTATCGGCTTATTGTTCCGCGAAGTGCACGTACCGGAATTTGGGAATGGTGAGAGGCAGCAGGAAATAGTCCCTGACGTTCGACTTGATCAGGAAGTACCAGTCTTCGTCGTTCCAGAGCAAGACCCAGGGCGCGTCTTCCAGGATCATTTCCTCAACCTGGTTGTAGAGTTCGAACCGCCTGGTCAGGTCCTGCTCCACTCGTGCCTGTTCCAGGACTGCGTCCACTTCCGGATTGGAGTAATTGGTGCGATTCCCCTCGCTTTCGCTGTGAAAAAGAAGGTCGAGGAAATTCTCAGGGTCAGGGTAGTCGGCGCCCCAACCCAGGGAGAACATCTGATAGCGTTCCTGGTTGACGTCCTCCAGGAATGTTGCCCATTCCGTCTGCTGGATTTCAACTTGCAGGCCCAGTTCCTGGTTCCAGGACTCCATCATAACTTCCAGGCCCAGGGGCACTGCCGCGCCCAGGCTGCCCGAAATGCTCAGCACCATTCGGGGTATGCTGTCCGGGTCCGCGCCATACTTGGACTCGGCCAGCAGGCGGCGCGCTTCTTCAGGGTCGTAGGGATAGGGGTCCAGGTCGGGGTTATAGGACGGGAAGCGGGGCGGAATAATGGTCCTGGCCGGCCTCACCGCACCTTCGTAAACCACCGAAGCGATCTGGTCCCGGTCAAAAGCCAGGTTCAGGGCCTTGCGGAACTTGGGGTCATCCAGCGGTGGCTCGTCGGTATTCAGGCCAATGTAACTGGTTGTGAAACGAGCGGGATACGGGTGGACCAGGGGATTGAGTGGGCTGGTCGGGTCCAGAATCCGCTCCAGGTCGGCCAGTCCAACCCCGGTAACGTCAATTTCGTCATTCTCGAACAGGATCTTGCGGTTGCCGCCGCTGAGAATCATCTCAACTTCGTCCACGTGGGGAGGCCCGAGGTGGAAGTACTCGTTACGGCCCAGGCGGATGGTCTCTCCGATGGTGTACTCATCCAGGCGGAAAGCCCCGGTGCCGTTGGGGGTCTCAAACCAGTTGTCACCGATTTCCACGTTTTCCTGGTCCAGGATAAAGCCGGTGGGGTAGGTGAGCTTGGCCAGGAAATAGGCCTTGGGGGCGTCGATGGTGAACCGGATGGTCTGGTCGTCCACGACCTGGACACCCGAGACCTCGGAAGAGGATTCTTCCAGCCTGGACTTTATACCCACGATGTCGTTGAGGTATTGGTCCACCACGGGGGAAACCAGTTCAGGGTTGGCAACCCGCTCTATGGACCACTTGACGTCCTGGGCGGTTAAGGGTGTGCCGTCGTGGAACCTGGCATTGGGCCGAAGCCTGAAAGTGTAAACCGTTCCGTCCTCGTTGATTTCCCAGCTTTCCGCCAGGTCGGGCGCAACGGAGAAGTTAAAGGGTTCTATTGTTACGAGGCCGCCAAAAATTTCATTGACCAGCAGGCCGGAAATATTGTCCTCGGCCAGGTGGGGGTCAAAGGTAGGCGGGTCGGCAAACAGCAGCCTCAGGGTGCCGCCGTCGGTAGCCATGCCGTTGCCGCTGTTGGCGGGACGGGACCCGCCGGTGTAGGGACCCACGGTAGTCGAGGTATCAGGTTCCGGAGTAGCTATGACGGGAACCGCAGGAATGACTGCGCTGACCGTGGGAGGAGCAGACTGCTGCGGAGCAGTCGTTGGACTGGCTTCAGCCGCCGCTGAGGTATCCGCCGCCGCTGGAGTATCCGCAGGCTGTGGTTCGGTTGCAACCTCGGGACTGGCCGCCGCCGCTGGCTCGGCCTGGGTTTCGGCGCCGTTCTCGGAGTCGCCAGGGAAGCAGGCTATTACGAAAAGTCCGAGAACGGCCAGTATTAGCAAAGTCGTCCAGCGCATAATTACCTTCCAGCAAGAATTGTGAGAGTGAGTTACCGAAGAAAGAGTGCTTGCGGCACCTAGATAGTCATCACGTTCACCCCCGGCATTATATTCATAAACTGCCTCGCAGGGCAATAAACAGTACTTAGAATCAATAAGCGCGACGGGTGTCTCCCCCAAGGGGAGGGTTGAATCTGGCATCCCCTGCGCCGCCCACCCAGGCGCAAATTGAGCGGCCAAACGACGCGATTGTCTTGCCTCGCACACCGCCGCTGTTGAAAGCGGGCCGCCTTTTTG
>JAPPJA010000433.1 GCA_028874675.1 Chloroflexota bacterium | reverse complement strand
CCTGGTCGCCACGCCCGAGGTGTTGAACGTCTCCCTCGCCGCGACCGGAGAAGGTTGGCAAACGGTTCTCCGGAGTATGCGTTTCGTGATTATTGATCAGGCCCAGGAGTATCGGGGCGCCTTTGGGGCCAGCGTCGCCATCCTGTTGCGGCGCCTCTTCCACCGCCTGGCCATCCTGGGCGCCGACCCCCAGACCCTCCTGGTAGTTCAGGGCAGCGGCAATGCCGGTGAGCTGGCCCTGAACCTTACTTCCAGGAAATTTGAGGAAATTTCGGGCCTGGACTGTTCCGCTCCAGGGCGTCACTTCCTGTTCGTTGACCCCCTGGACCTGGAATCTCCGGGCCTGGCAGACCTCCCCGTCCGACTCGCCCGCGCCGCCCTGGCCTGCGCCGATGCCGGCAAGTCGGTGGCGGTCTGCTGCGGCGAGTCCCTGGTCCGGCCCGCCTTTGCGGCGGCACAAAATCTGGTCCGGTCCGGCGGCGGTGTAGGCCGTATCGCCCTGGGTAATATCGTGCTGGGTGTCGATGAGTCCGCTGCCCCTCCCCAGCCTGGCGGGGCGGCCGACTCTATGCCGCCTTCCGGCCAGGCCGTCTTTCTCACCGTATCCCAGGCCACCCCTGCCGTTCTCCGGCAGTTCGACGGCCTCATCCTTGCCGGTCAACCCGGGGATTTGAGCGCTCTCCTCCGCCTGGCAGAGGGAGTCGGAAATACGGACCGGGATAATGCATTTGCCCTCTTTTTCTCTGCTGGCAGCGGCGCCGACAGGTTCGCGGCCCACAACCTGGGTTCACTGCTTGCCAAGGCCCCCGACCGGACCGTGGTTGACCCCGACCTGGCCGAAGTCATCCGTCCCCACCTGCCTGACCTCGTCCGGGAGCTGGAGGGCCGGGTATATTCCTTCTCCCGGGAGGTCCTGGGTAACGCCCTCTTCCAAACCCTCCGCCGGGAGGCGCCTGCCCTGGAACAGGACGACGCCTCTCCTCCTCAGGCCGTTCCGCTGGGGCCGGGGTCCCGGGAAGATTGGACCCTGGTAAGCGAGGGTGAGTACCTGGGGTCTGTTTCCCCCTATAGCAAGTTCCGGGAGGTTTACCCGGGCAGCGTCATTGTCTTCGACGGCGCCAAGTACCGGGCCGCCTTTATCGAGCCCGGAGTGGGTTCCGATGGCGCCCCCGAAATCCTCCTGGAAAAGTCTGAAGCCCTGGCGAACCTGAGGACCACCCCCAGGTTCGACTCCGCCGTTACCGTCAGCGAAGAGTCCCTTCGTCTATCCCCCACCCAGGGTCTGTCGCTGTACTTGGGAAGTGTGTCCGTTGAGGAAACCCTGACCAGCGTGGACGTGGTCGATGAGTCCGGGAATCCCGGCTTCGACGACGACCCCGAAGCCCTTCCCGAATCGGAGCGGGACCTGGTGACCGCCACCTTCACTCCCGAAGAGGAAATCTCGTGGCAGTTGACCGCCCAGGCCTTCTGGATGGACCTGTCCGGCTTGCTTGCCGGGGATTCCGCCGCCGCTGAAAGCGTTGCCGCCGGTCCGAAAGGCGAAGACTCCCCTGCCACTGACGGCAGCGTCGCCGCCCTGGAACATATGCTTCGGGTGGGCGCCCGCTTCACCTTCCCGGTCAATCAATACGACCTGGCCACCTGTTCCAGCGGGGCCACCATTTTCCTTGTGGAAGTCAGCCCCGCCGCCCAGGGCATTGCCAAGAAGACCTTCGACCTCTGGCGCGACATCCTGACCTTTGGCGCCGGGCTGGCTCGGCAATGCCGGTGCGCCTCCGGTTGCGCCTGGTGCCTGCTCCCCTACTCGCCCTTCGACGGTCCCCTGGACAAGGCTGGCGGCCTCCGCCTCGCCGAACGCCTCCTCCAGGTTACCGAGGGCTCCTAGGCATTGCGCTGGCCGTCACCAATGGAATTCTCCACCTCTTGGTTCAATAGTTACCAGGGGCTGTCGTCAAATCAAAAATTGAAGCTTCCGGCGCACCATTTTCGTCGTTCCCGCGAAGGCGGGAACCTCGCCGGCTGTAGTCAAAATTCATCCGGTTCAAGCATGGCGGAGCAATTTGACGACACGCCGTGGCATTACCTCCCAGCGCAAACGCGCTTAAATTGAAGGTCATGCTGAGCGAAGCCGAGGCAACTAAAATCTATCCCTGGAACCATCTAAACTAGCCGCAGCCCCCTCAGGAGCCTCCGGTGCGGTTCGAGACACCGGCGGGCCATCAGGGCCA
>JAPPJA010000376.1 GCA_028874675.1 Chloroflexota bacterium | reverse complement strand
CCCCATATGGGCTGGAACAGCGTGGACTTTGCAGCGCCGCATCCCGTCTTCCAGGGCATACCCGAGTCGAGCCACTTCTATTTCGTGCACAGCTACTATGCGGCGCCGGACATATCCGACGGCGTGGCCGGCACCACCAATTACGGCATACCATTCTGCAGCGCCTACGCCCGGGACAACCTGGTTGCCACCCAGTTCCATCCCGAGAAGAGCGGCGCGGTTGGCCTGCAGATCTACCGCAATTTCCTGGATTTCGCTCATACTTACAGCAGTTAGCGGGCTTTTCACGGCCGAGTGTCCCCATGCAGATTATCCCCTCAATTGACCTGAAAGCCGGCCGCTGCGTGCGCCTTTACCAGGGTGACTTCCGACAGGAAACCGTCTTTTCAGAAGATCCGGTTTCGGTCGCCCTTGGCTGGCAGCAGCGGGGAGGGGCCATCCTGCATATTGTGGACCTGGACGGCGCCGCCGACGGCATTCCCGCCAACCTGGCCGCAATCCGTGAAGTGGTGGGGACGCTTACCATGCCCGTCCAGGTGGGTGGCGGTATCCGGAGCAGGGAGATCGCCGACTCCCTGCTCTCCGCGGGAGTTGAGCGCGTGGTCATTGGCACTGCCGCCGTGAGCGACCCCGCGCTGGTGGAAGGGCTGTGCCAAGACTACGGCAGTGAGAGGGTGGTAGTGGCGGTGGACGCGCGGGACGGCCTGGTCACCATCAAAGGCTGGACCGAATCCAGCCAGGTATCGGCGCTGCACCTGGCCCTCCGGATGAAGGACTTGGGGGTTTCCCGCCTGCTCTATACCGACGTGTCGCGAGACGGAACGCTTACCTCCCCTAACTTTGCGGCCAATGGGGAACTGGTTCGGGAGACGGGAATGAAGGTTCAGGCATCCGGGGGTGTGTCTTCACTGGAACACATACGCCAGCTCGTATCAACGGGGGTCGAGGGGGCAATCATCGGTACGGCCCTGTACCGGGGAACGATTATCCTGGAGGAAGCCATAGAAGCCGGCTCCCTCTGAGTACTTACGAGTCCGTTTCCGTGGCGTCCAGGGGCCAGCGCCCAGCCAGCCTCTCCTCGGCCTTTTCGTACCAGTCACCCCGCAGCACTTCCATGAGGATGAAGTCGCGGCCCATACGCCGCACCGGGCGCACCGGGTTGAACCCGCACTTGCCGAAACTTCGCTGGGCCCGGTGGTTCCACTCCAGGGTGTGCAGATACACTCTCTTGAGATTTCGCTCGTTAAACATGAAATCGAGCAGGGTGACTACCGCATCATACCCGTACGCGTTGTTCCAGTATTCCCGGTCACCGATGACAATCCCCAGTTCCGCTTCCCGGTTGATGGTATCCAGGTCGTAGTACATGCAGTTGCCGATGAGCTTGCCGTCTTCGACGTCGATGCCGAAGTGGTGGGAACCGGGAGTTGGGTACCGCAACTGGTCCTGAAACATCTTCAGGTACCGGTCGTAGTTCATGGTCAGAGGATAGGTTGCGTCCAACTGGGCGAGCTCCGGATCGCAGCGCCAGATGTAGTCCTGCTCGGCGTCTTCGAGTCTCTTGTCCCGCAGGGTGACCCTGGCGCCCTTCAGTTCAGGCATCTCAGACGGCCTTTTCTCTTTGAGATATCAGGCTGAAGGCCTGGCGAAGGACATCCGCTTCATTGGGATATGCGAGGCTGGAAACAGCTTCCTCATAGGGAAACCACTCCACAACATCAAACTCCGGATCGTGGAGGTTTACATCGCCCCCGGTGCATTTCATCAGGTAAAAGTGGACCGTCTTGTGGAAACGCACTTCGCTGTCTTTATCGGAAAACCAGTAGTCAATGCTGCGGATACGGTCTTCAATTACCGGAACAAGGCCGGTCTCTTCCTGGACCTCGCGCAGCGCCGTCTCCTCCAGGGTTTCGCCTGGGTCCGGAGTACCCTTTGCCAGACTCCAGCGGACCGGTTCATCCCGGCCACAGAGCACCACCTCCAGTTGACCGTCAACCCACCGATAGACAACCCCGCCCGACGAAACAGGCTCCTCCACCCGGGGTCTGCGACCTCCGGAGGAATTCTTACTACCCATGAAAATCCCTCGAATTAATTGCGGGCCCAATTGCGGGGCCACGAAGCAACACAAAGATAAACTGGTCTCATTGTAGAGTTGCCACAATAGGTAGTCAACGCAGGGCAATCGCATTATGAGTGGTATAGTCAGGGAGTAAGGAAAAGGTGTGGTT
>JAPPJA010000478.1 GCA_028874675.1 Chloroflexota bacterium | reverse complement strand
CAAGCCTTGGCTCCCCAGAATTCGGCTGGGGTCAAAATAATGTCCTGCACCCGATACTCCAAGACCCATTCAGTAGAGTATCTATTAGTAGGTACAATATAGGTAATGCGGACGTGGAGGGATAGGTGGTGCGAACGGGGGGATTCGAACCCCCACGGCCTTACGGCCACTAAAACCCGAGTCTAGTGCGTCTACCTATTCCGCCACGTTCGCTAGCTATCAACCATTACGTCAGGTCCGTTCCCCAGAACTATTGTACTAGGTCTAGTCGAAATTTGCAGCATCGGAACTAGATGTAGGATTCGCCCCCCTCGCTAAAGGGTCAGCTTCTGATACGTCAGCCGCTTCCCGACCAGTGACTGCACCATCAAGGCCATCTGGTCAAGGGTGTCAAGATCGCGCTGGTTCTGCCTCCCGGCAAACTCGTTTGCATACCGGAACAGGTGCCAGGGGCTCAACTGGTGATAGGTTCCTGTGATGCCGCGCTTAAGCATGGCCCAGAATGATTCGATGCCATTCGTGTGCACGCTGCCCCGGACATATTCCCCTGCTGAATGGTTTACCGAATCGTGGTTGATCATGCCACTGTAAGCCATGTCGCCGTCTGAATACACGACAGCCCCATCTGGGGCCTGCTTCCGAATCTGCGTCTGCAACGTAATGGCGCTGGTATCTGGCACAGGCTCAGCCCGCACCTTCCCGCTGCGGCGATCCCGGATGCCGAGCACAGGCACCTTGGCTTCGGCAGCAGCCTTGCTGCCTAGCTTCTTGTCGGCATGCTTGTTGTGCTCCTTGCCACCGATGTAGGTTTCATCTACCTCGACCGGGCCGCGAAAGCGCGGGGGCCGGATGTCCCAGGCCTCTCGGATGCGGTGGGCAAGGAACCATGCTGACTTCTGCGTGATGCCGAGGTCGCGGTGCAGCTTGAGCGAGGACGTGCCCTTGATGCCGGTAGTCAGCAGGTAGATGGCGATGGCCCACACCCTGTAGCCGAGCTTGGAGGCCTGTAGCGGAGTGCCGATTCGCACCGAGAAGCGCTTGCGACACTGCCGCTCCCGGCAGCGATATGGCATGGTCGGATGAGCGGCCCCTACCTGCACATTCCTGCTTCGGCAGTATGGACACTCCGGGCCTTGAGGCCACCGAGCCTTGGCAAGCCATAGCTCGGCAGCATCGTCGTGGGGGAACATCTCGAACACCTGGGCCAGTGAGATCCCAGTGCGATCATGGCGACCTGGGCCACCACGCTTGGGTCGGTTGTGCTTGCTATACGGCATGTTGTGTTACCCAATTTCTTTCATTATAGTACCCTTTGCTAGTAAAGTAAAGCACTTTCTTGGCATTAAAGGTACTTTTTGCCCAAAATTCACAGGAATGGAGTATCCTAGCGAGAGAGCCTGAGGTGCAGCTGGTAGGACTTGAACCTACGACCTGATCCTTGGCGCGGAACCGCTCTATCCATCTGAGCTACAGCCGCAACTCAGGCTCATGTTTCCAGTGTATTCCTTGCTCCAGAACATCTTTGCGAGAATTGTTCGGGCAGGTTTCTCAAGAAGATTCCAGTGGTGGGGTACCTAGGTATATAGTTCCCGTTATGCCAGTACTCGGCCGTTTCCACCATACGCATCTCCGCGCTGACTCCGGTTCCCGGATGGCTGGACCCAGTGTTTTCGCCCCATTGGGTCATGTCCCCGTGACAACCCTGTCGATCGCAGGTCGTCAGTGTCACGGGGGTGGAAGGGAAACTGAGTCTAGTAACGCGATCATCGCGATCCGGCCTGTCCAACTCGTAAAGCGTCATGTAGTTCCGCTCCGTGAACACCTCAACATGGGAGAACTCGCAAAATGATCTGCAAAACCTCCGCGCTGGTGCACGGCTCGTACTCTCCGTCACCCGCGGTCTCCAGATGGCACCTGGCCGGCCTCCGGTTCGGGTGGTCAGCCTCGGCGACGTACAGCAGAAAGTTCGAGTCGACGAAGAGCTTCACGAGCGGCCGGCCCCGATCTCGCTAATCATTGTGCAGATGTCCGACGTAGGACCGTTCAGCCCACTTAGTTCCGCTAATGGATCCTCGGGGACCGGCCCAACCTCGCGTTCAAGCCGTTCCTCGATCGCCTGGCGCACCCAAGCTTCCCTAGGGATCCCGTCTCGTTCGGCGGCCCTTCGGAGGCGGGTCTCCATCGCTTCGGGAATCAACAGCTGCATTCGTTTCGACCTCATAGGCCTGCTCCTGAA
>JAPPJA010000466.1 GCA_028874675.1 Chloroflexota bacterium | reverse complement strand
GTCCGGCCCCCCGCGCTATGGGCATCCAGCCATCGCAGAACTCCACCACGCGATCGAAGGTGGTGGGGCCGTCGCCGCCCATGAAGATGGGGGGATGGGGCTTCTGGACCGGTTTGGGGTAGGACCAGATTTTGTCGAAGTTTACGTAGTCCCCGTGGAATTCGGCCTCGTCCTCGGTCCAGATGGCCTTCATCGCCAGTATCCGTTCCCGCAGGAGACGGAAGCGGCGGCGGAAGTTGGTACCGTGGTTTTCCATTTCCTCGGAGTTCCAGCCCCCACCGATGCCGAACATGAAGCGGCCGTTGGAGATCATGTCCAGGGTCGCGATTTCCTTGGCGGTGATGATTGGGTCCCGCTCGACGATGAGGCAGATGCCGGTGCCCAGCTTGAGATTGGTGGTAACGGCGGCGGCGGCGCCCAGGGCGACGAAGGGGTCCATTGAGTGCCAGTATTCGCGGGGCAGGTCAGGTCCGCCGGGCCAGGGGCTGCGGCGGCTGGCCGGAATGTGGGTGTGCTCGGGCACCCAGAGGGACTCAAAACCGCGTTCTTCAAGGGCCATGGCCAGTTCGGCCGGCCGCATAGAATAGTCCGTTACAAAGTTAATGACACCGATTTCCATAGGGTTCTCCTTTGTGAGTCTGGGTTTCGGGCGGGGGGCGATACCATGAAGTGACCATAACATTATAGAGGAAGATGGCGCCGGGCCCTTCAGTGAAGTATGGAGAGTTTGTGAAGTCAGCAAGAGCCGGACCGCCCGGCAACCTGCCGGAACTCCCCCTGGAGCATCAGGTGACTGCCGGGTTGGTCCGCTGGCTGGGGGTCAGAAAAAGTTGCTGACATTCTTGGCGGAGAGGACTGACTGGTCGAGGACGATTTTCCGGTAGGTTATTTGCCAGGTCTCGCCGGTGCGGCGCAGGATGTCCTCGCGGCTGCCCACGTAGAAGTCCTCTTCCCGCTCTCCACGGGTGCGGTACAGGATGAAATTGGAGTAGGCCCTGACCTCGGAGGGGTTTTCGGTGGGCTCCAGTTCCACGTTGGAGATGAAGTGGCGTGTCCGGGAAGGGGGGTCCTCGGCCCAGGCGAAGCCGCTATCGAGGCGTTCGATGCGGCGAATGAGGCTTTCCCGGGTTTCGTCCATGACGGCCAGTTCGTGAGCTTCGGTCAAGTCGTGGGTCTCCCGGTGGGCCTCGTCAAGAGAGGCGATAGCCTTGCTGTTGGCGGGGTAGCGGTTGCTGCGCATGGGCATCCAGTAGCGCAGGTCTTCGGCCAGGAGTTCGGCCCAGCGGTGAAACTGGCGGTTGTCGAGGAGGCGGGCCTCGCGATAGAGGAACTGTTCAATTTCGCGGAGGAGGTCGGGTGTTACTTGCAATTTTATGTCCTTAGGTGCAGGGGTTGTTGCCCCCATGTTGGGCTGCCTACCCTGAGGAGGGTGGTCAACCTCGTCCTGACCTTCCCCGGTCGAGGAGGAAGGGATTATCTATTTGCACTGTGTCGGTGTTCTCCTTTGTGGGGAAGGGTTTCTTGCCTCCATCCGGGAACCGTTGATCGTATATTTGTGCGAGGTTCCCGCCTGCGCGGGAACGACGATTAAATCCCAACCCATCAGAACAATCCCGTTACCGTGCTCTAGGCGGGCAGGTCTTCCCAGCGTTCGGCGGCCATCAGGTCGGCCCACCGGCGGTAGAACTGGCGGTGGTTGCTTTCGCTGAGGCGGTAGTCGCTGGCGAGACCGCCCAGGTCGGGGCGATATTGTTCGTGGCCGAGTCCCATCTGCATATTCAGGTCGTAGCGGCGGGAAACCACGCCCCGGGAAGTGTGGGTGCATTCCTGCCAGTTGTCCATGTCGTCCTGCTCGAAGGTGCCGGAGGGTCCGAACCCCCTGAGGCCGTTGACTCGAAGGGCCTCCTTGACCTGGGGAGGCGCGGCCTTGTCCACGAAGATCCAGGCCCAGATTTCGATTTCGCCGGGGCCCTTGGGGTGCCAGACCCGGAAGGAATGGGAGGTGGAGCGGATGATGGACAGGTTGGGAAATACGGTGCCTACAATGGGGCTGACCTGCTCGGCGCGGGGCCCCAGGCGAGCGACCACTTCGGGGCGGGTGTCCTGCTCGTAGGCGACGAGATCGGGTTCGGGGGCTTCGGCGATGTCGCCGCCACCCAGGGTGATGACGCAATGGCCCTGGCCGGGGGATACGAGAGAGCCTCCGGTGTTGCGGAGCCGAAAATCCCCGGCGAAACCGGCGCGG
>JAPPJA010000399.1 GCA_028874675.1 Chloroflexota bacterium | reverse complement strand
GATCCAGAAACGCAAGGCATACCAACTCACCCCAACCGTCTCCGGTGGTTGGTCGGTCAGTATGATCCACGGTTCCAGTTGATCGGCGTGCCAGACCACCAGCAGGGTGCAACGGCGTTTGGCTCCCCCCTTGAAGGCGGTTCTGCTGCCCACCCACGCGGTATCAGGTCGGGAAACGAAGGATTGGGCGGGCAGTCGCTGACCACCCTCAGCACAGAAGGTGATGTTTTTCTGGTACCGGACGTAGGGATGCCAGCCTTGTGCTCGGATCTGGCGCCACAATTTGGGACTGGTCAGGCCCCGGTCGCACAGCACGATGACGGTCATCTCTTCAGGCACCGCGGACGCCAGGGCACCCAGCAGTTCCACTATCGGGTCCATCCAGCCCCCGGGACGCTTGGCGGGCAGGCTGCGCCAGGCCACGGGAATGGCGCAGCCCCGGTAGAGCACGCTGATCACGATAGCCGCAGTGTCGTCCCCTTTCAGTGTCGGGTCAATGGCCAGAGCCAGGCGGTCGCCACGCCACCAGGACAGCACCCATTTCAGCAGCGGCGCGAAGCAGAGGCTCACGTCCAGTTCCGTCCGGCAGGGTCGCGCCCGGTCGCTGCCGTCGTAGAGCCATTCCCGCAGGTACTGGCGAAGGCTGTTCCAACTGCCCCAGGGCGAGAGCGCGGCGGCAACGGCGCTCTGGCAGGCGCTACCCGCCCAGATGGCTCCGCAAACCCACAGCGCCAGGCCGGTCAATTGTGGCTGGGAGAGGTGAGGTAAGTGCGTTTCAATCGTTTTTCGCATCTGATAGCATTCTCTGGGAAGGCGCATCCAAGGTCTCCTGCATCTGGTCGTGTCATAACCAAGATGCCCGATACCAATGCGCCTTCCCAAGCTAAACTCACGCCTGATTTCGGCCCTTACATACCCCTGTCAGGACCTGCTCTGGGACACCGCGCCGGTGTCCTGGTATGACGGTACCGTCCGCACCCTGGAACTGGCTTCCCACACCGCCGTCTGGTACCACCACGGCAAACCGCCCGTACCCATCCGCTGGGTGCTGGTCCGCGGTCCCCATGGTGAACTGGACACCCAGGCCCTGCTCTGTACCGACCAAACCGCGGCTCCAGTCCAGATCCTCCAGTGGTTTGTGCTGCGCTGACAACTGGAGGTCACCTACTAGGAAGTGCGGGCTCACCTGGGCGTGGAAACCCAGCGCCAATGGTCAGACCGCGCCATTGCCCGCACCACGCCCGTCCTGATGGGGCTGTTTTCCTGGATCGCCCTGGCGGCTCACTCGCTGCAACAAGAGAGCCCCATCACCCAGCGCACGGCGGCCTGGTAAGCCAAACCCGCTCCCACTTTCGTGGATGCAATCGCCCTGGTGCGCCGACGCCTGTGGCTGGCATCGGAGCGTTTTTCAATGTCGGTATCCGACGACGACCCGGGAAAACCCGTTCCCGAGTTGCATTCCCGGCTTATCGATTCCCTCGCCTACGCCGCTTGAACGTACAAAGTCCAAGTAAGGGCTGAGATCGCAAAGGGCACGCGGCAGATCATATCGGTGGGATCAGGATTCGATACGCGCCCGGTTATCTTCCGCGCCGACGGCGTGACTTTCTTCGACGTCGACCAGCCGGCCGTGGTGGCCTACAAGCGAGAAATGCTGGAGCGCCACGGCATTGAGGCCTGGCCGGCTGTCCTCTGCGACTACCTGGACGTCAACCTTCCGCGCGAGTTGCGGGAAGTCGGCTTCGACCCCGATCTGCCATCCTTGTTCATCCGGGAAGGCAACACCATGTACCTGCCGCGTGACCTCATTTTTGGATTCCTCGATCAATTGGCTGAAGGTCTGCCCGCGTTCAGCATCGCATTTGACTACATGTCCACGTGGGTCATAGAAGGCACCAGCGGCGTCGAGAGCGTTACGAAGGCTTTCGATTACTTTTACGAGAGGTTCACGCCGTTCATCACTGGTTTCGACGACCCCACCGAGTTCGAGCAGAATACCCGTCTCAAGGTCATCGGATCTGGCGGGATGGATGAACTTGGCGTTCGCAACGACTCTCAATTCGAGGTAACTGTTCAGGTTTGAGGGGAAGCGAGGAGTTGGCGGCAGGAGGTGAGCGGGTTGAGACCTTGGGCTCGCCAGGTGCCGAAGATTGACGCCAGGGTCATTTTGGTGTCGGTGCCCTGGGGGGAGCGGGTTCCCCCGCTGATCTTGCGGCTGGTCACCAGCGGCCGCAGGCTGCGCTCAGCGG
>JAPPJA010000307.1 GCA_028874675.1 Chloroflexota bacterium | reverse complement strand
CGTAGTCGTCGTCCGTGAGCTTTCCCTGGCAGTAGACGGTGCGGCCGAACTCGCCGCCCCAGATCACCAGCGTGTCCTCCAGCAATCCGCGTTCCTTCAGGTCCTGGATCAGGGCCGCCGAGGGCTGGTCGGTATCCAGGGCCTGTCCCTTGATCTGCTCGGGGAGCTTGGAATGCTGGTCCCAGCCGCGATGGAAAAGCTGAACGAAACGCACGCCGCGTTCCACCAGCCGCCTGGCCAGCAGACAGTTGGCGGCGTAGGTCCCCGGCTTTCGGGAGGCCGGGCCGTAGAGCTCGAAGGTCCTCTCCGGCTCACTCGACAGGTCCATCAGGTCCGGCACCGAGGTCTGCATCCGATAGGCCATCTCGTACTGGGCGATGCGGGTGGAGATTTCCGGATCTCCGAAATCCTTCAGCTTCAACTGGTTGAGGCGGGAGAGGTCGTCCAGGAAGCGGCGGCGTCCGGCGGACGAGAGTCCCGCAGGATTGGAGAGGTAGAGCACCGGATCGCCCACCGAGCGAAACTTGACTCCCTGGTACCGGGTGGGAAGGAAGCCGCTGCCCCACAAGCGATCGTAGAGGGGCTGGCTGTCCGACTTGCCGGTCCCCTGGGAGATCATGGCCACAAAGGTGGGCAGGTCCCGGTTCTGACTTCCCAGCCCATAGGAGAGCCAGGCTCCGATGCTGGGGCGGCCGGCCAACTGGGCGCCGGTCTGGAAAAAGGTAATGGCCGGGTCGTGGTTGATGGCCTCGGTATGCATGGTCCGAATGAAGCACAGCTCATCGGCGACCTTGGCGGTATGGGACATGATTTCGCTGACCCAGGCTCCCGATTGGCCATTCTGTTTGAACTTGAAGATCGAGGGGGCGATGGGCAGGCTGTCCTGGGTGGCGGTCATCCCGGTGAGCCGCTGGCCCTTGCGCACCGAATCGGGCAGTTGCTGGGCGCGGCGCTCCTGCAGCCCCGGCTTGTGGTCGAACAGGTCCATTTGAGCGGGAGCCCCCGACTGGAACAGGTAGATCACTCGCTTGGCCTTGGGGGCAAAGTGAGGAAGCTCCGGAAGCCCTGTCTCACCGGGAAGCGGCTGGAGAGCGGACCCGTCCGGTCCGGCCGCGGCCGCGTCTCCTTCCAGCAGCGATGCCAGGGCGGCTGTCCCCAGTCCCCAACTGGAGAGACCGAAAAAGTGGCGGCGGGTGAGCAGAAGCTGGCTTTCCAGGAAGGGATTCATGGCTCACTCCTTGGTGATGGTTTCATCGAGATTCAAGATCAGGCTGGCGACGGCCGTGTAGGCGGCCACCTCTCGGGGGTCCAGGCCCTTGGGAACCGGGGATTCTCCGGTGTTTAACAGCTCCCCGGCCGCCTTGCGGTTGGAACGATAGGAAGCCAGGTGGGCTTCCAGGCTCTCCAGCAGGATCTTTCCTTCCTCGGCAGTCGGGGGGCGAGCGGTGGCCAGTCGAAAGGCCCGGGCAATCCGGTCCGAGTGGGATCGGCTCTCCGGTTCGCCCAGCACCCGCTGGGCCAGCCCGCGCGCGGCCTCCACGAAGGTGACGTCGTTCATCAGGTTGAGCGCCTGCAGGGGGGTGTTGGTCCGGCTGACTCGCACGGTGCACATCTCGCGGGCGGCGGCGTCGAAATTCAGCATGGAGGGCGGTGCGATGGTGCGCTTCCAGAAGGTGTAGAGGCTCCGGCGGTAGAGATCTTCCCCGGTGCTCTGGTTGTAGGCGATATCCCCGGCCAGTTCCTCCCAGAGCCCAGCCGGCTGATAGGGCTTCACCGAAGGGCCTCCCAGCTTTTCCACCAGCAGTCCCCCCACGAACAGGGCCTGGTCCCGAATGGCCTGGGCCGAGAGCCTCTGGCGGGAACCTCGCGCCAGCAGGAGATTTTCCGGATCCCTGGCCAGCAGTTCCGGAGCGGCCCGGGAGGATTGGCGATAGGTGGCGCTCATGACCAGGGTCTTTTGCAGGGCCTTGAGGTCCCAGCCGGAACTCACGAACTCGCTGGCCAGCCAGTCCAGCAGGGCGGGGTGAGTCGGCCGCTCGCCCTGGGAGCCGAAGTCCTCGACGGTTCGAACCAGTCCCTGGCCGAAGAGCCTCTGCCAGTAACGGTTGACCACCACTCGGGGAGTCAGGGGGTTGCCGGGATGGACCAGCCAGCGCGCCAGGTCCAGGCGATTGCGGATCTTTCCGTTGGCTCCGCCGCCGAGGACTTCCGGAACGCCGGGACTCACCTTGTCGCCGGGCTGGTCGTAGGCG
>JAPPJA010000426.1 GCA_028874675.1 Chloroflexota bacterium | reverse complement strand
GTCAAGGAGGGGATAATCGAAAGGCCCTGGCCAGCCCCGGCGGGCAGCTTGACACCCGTTTTGGCCGCCCGTAAACTGCCCTTTGCAATCCACCCGCACCGGGGGGTTAGCGGCCGGTTGTACCGGCAGACTCTTTTCCAGGCACGGTGGGCCGCTGGGATCCTGTGTTGACCGAGACGGCCAAAGTTGAATGTCGCGTTTGAGGACAGCCGAAAAAGCTGCGCCGTTGTGTGGCGCGGCTTTATTTTTGTCCACCGGCGATGACCGGCTTAACCCTGGAATTGGACGATAGCTGAGAATGAACACAACCCTGACGGCGGTATCGGGAATTGAGGTTGGCCACTATACGGACGTGGCCAACGGAACTGGGTGCACGGTAATCCTGGCCCGAGAGGGAGCGTCCGGGGGCGTGGACGTACGGGGAGGGTCGCCCGGCACGCGGGAGACCGACATGCTGCAACCGATGCACCGGGTGGACCGGGTCCACGGGGTGGTCCTGAGCGGGGGCAGCGCCTACGGGCTGGATGCCGCGTCGGGGGTAATGCGATACCTGGAGGAGCAGGGCATTGGCGTGCGGGTGGGAGCGGCCCTGGTGCCCATAGTTGCTTCCGCGATTCTGTTTGACCTGAATATGATAACCAACAAGGTGAGGCCGGGCCCGGAGGAGGGGTACGCCGCCGCCCTTTCCGCCAGCGCCAGCGCGGTGCCGGAAGGCACGACGGGGGCGGGCACGGGCGCGACTGTGGGAAAACTCCTGGGGCCGGAGCGGGCCGTAAAGGGGGGCATTGGCAGCGCGGCCTTAACCCTGCCGGATGGGACCACCGTGGCGGCGCTGATCGCGGTCAACGCGGTGGGCGATGTGGTGGACCACCGGTCCGGTCGGGCGCTGGCGGCTCCCAGGCGGACCTCGGGAACCGGCTTTGTTCCATCGGTGCGGGCCTTGCTGGCGGGAGAGTCGGCAGCGGAGGCGGAGTTGCCGCCGATGATGGGGAACACAACCATCGGGGTGGTGGCGACCGACGCCACGCTGACCAAGGAAGAGGCCAATTGGGTGGCGCGGATGAGCCACGACGGCCTGGCGCTTACCATCCGGCCGTGCCACACGCCGAGGGACGGGGACACTATGTTTGTAATGGCCAGCAATCGTCGCCAGCCGCCGGGGGATTTGACCAGCATTGGCGCGGCAGCAGTGGAAGTGACGGCCCAGGCTGTTTTGCGGGCGGTTACGACCGCTACCGGGCTGGGAGGCATACCCTCGGTCAGCGAGCTTGAAAGTGAAGGCTGAAAGCGCGGGCCGCAGAATTGGCTTTATTGGCGCCGGCGCGGTGGGTTCCGGGCTCGCCCTGGCGCTGCACCGGTTGGGTTACGAAGTGAGGGCGGTCGCCAGCCGCACCCCGGAGTCGGCCCGGGTACTGGCTGAAAAGATTGAGGGTTGCCAGGCAGTGGATTCGGCGCAGGCGGCGGCGGACGCGGCGGACCTGGTATTCATTACAACACCCGATTCGGCCATTGCCCCGGTGGCGAGCGGGGTTCACTGGCGAGAGGGCCAGGAGGTGGTCCACTGCTGCGGAGCGTCGGGCAGGGACATCCTGCGGGCGGCGTCGGTGCAGGGGGCAAGCACGGGAGCCTTCCACCCCTTCCAGACCTTTGCAGGGATTGCGGAACCCGAGGAGGCGGTGGAGCGACTGAAGGGCGTGACCTTCGCGTTGTCCGCAGACGACTCCCTGGCCCAGTTCCTGGCGGGTGTTGCGAGGGACCTGCGTGGGACTACGGTTACGGTTACGGACGGGGATCGCCCGCTCTATCACGCGGCGGCGATTCTCAGCTGCGGGTACGTGGTGACGTTGCTGCAGTCGGCGCTGGAGGTCCTGCAGGCGGCGGGATTCACGGAGGAGCAGGCCAGCCAGGCGGTCGCTTCCCTTTCCACCGCAACGCTGGAGAATGTGGATCGGCTGGGCGTTGAGTCGAGCGTCACGGGGCCGCTGGTACGCGGGGACGTGACAACGGTGATGCAGCACATGGACGCGCTGGCCGGCAGCCAACCCGCGGCCGCCGGGCTTTACGCTCATCTCACCCTGCTCTCCATTCCCCTGGCGTGCCGGTTGGGACTGGGGGCCGAGGGAGCCAAGGGCGTACTGGGAAAACTGGAAGGGCTGAGTTCCTTTCAATTTCGGGAAGACAACCAGGGAACGAGGTAACAGGCATGGCGAAAGTCACCGTCAGTCAGTTGGCCGAGATGAAGGAACGGGGCGAAAA
>JAPPJA010000208.1 GCA_028874675.1 Chloroflexota bacterium | reverse complement strand
GACTACAACCAACTGAAGGGGGCCATACCGTCCGAGCTGGGGAATCTTGCCGACATGCGACAACTGTGGCTAAAACACAACCAACTGTCGGGGCCCATACCGTCCGAGCTGGGGGACTTGGCCGAACTACAGCGGCTTGTTCTCGACCACAACCAACTGACGGGGGCCATCCCGGCCGAGCTGGGGAGCCTCGCCAACCTGCAGAATCTGTGGCTGGCCCACAACCAACTGACGGGCTCGATACCGGCCGAACTGGGCCGTCTCGCCAACCTGCATATTCTTTGGCTGGCCAACAACCAACTGACGGGCGCCATTCCGGCCGAGCTGGGGAATCTCGCCAACCTGCAGCGGCTGATTCTCGGCAATAACCAACTGACGGGGGCCATCCCGGCCGAGTTGGGGAAGCTCGCCAACCTGCAGCGGCTATTACTCAACAACAACCAACTGACGGGCTCGATACCGGCCGAACTGGGCCGTCTCGCCAACCTGCATATTCTTTGGCTGGCCCACAACCAACTGACGGGCTCCATCCCGGCCGAGCTGGGGAATCTCGCCAACCTGCAGAATCTAACTCTTAACGACAACCAGCTGACGGGTCCCATTCCTCTGTCCTTCACCAACCTGGTGTCCTTGGAATTTTTCTGGTTTCACCTGAACCCTGGCCTGTGCCATCAGCCGGATCCCTCCATTCGGGCCTGGCTCAGCGGTATCGGAAACGTCCGAGTCGCGAGCTGCCCTTTCATTTTCGTCCCCGTGCTTCTGAGCGCGGCCGGGCGCAACGACTCCTACTTCACCTCGGAGCTGACCCTGACCAACCGGGGAACCGAAGAGGCGACCCTCCAATACACCTACACGGCCCATTCGGGAGGCGGCAGCGGAACGGCCACCGACACCCTGGCTCCGGGACGCCAGCGTATCCAACCCGACGCCATCGAGTATCTCTCAGGCCTGGGCATCCCCATTCCCGACTCCGGAAACCGCATCGGGACCCTGCGGGTGGAGGTCTCCGGTTCTTCCGAGGTGAGCCTGACCACCCGCACCACCACCGACGTGCCCGGCGGCCGCGCCGGCCTGGCCTATCCCGGCATTGGCCAGGAGGAGGGCTTCCAGGAAGCGGTCTACCTGTGCGGGCTGCGCCAGAACACCCAGGACCGCTCCAACGTGGCCTTCCAGCACATGGGCTCCTCCGACGAGGGCCCCATCACCCTGAGGACCACCGTCTATTCCGGGAGGGGCGACGACACCAGCTCCCTGGTTATGGGAGAGGTGGAACTGCAGCCGGGAGGCTTCCACCAGTACTCGGGACTGCTGGGGAGGCTGGGCACTCCGGCCCAGGGCTACGTCAAGGTGGAAAAGATCGAGGGAGAGGCTCCCTTCTACGCCTACGGGGTCATCAACGACAACTTCAACTCGGACGGCTCCTTCGTCTTTCCCCTGACCGAATCCTCCCTGGTGGGAACGACGGGCCAGACGCTGCCGGTCATCATCGAGACCGGCAACTTCCAGAGCGAGCTGACCGTGACCAACTTCTCGGCAACGGACAAACAGGTGGACTTCAGCTTCGTGGCCGACGGGGTCGACAGGGGCGACAACACCGCCAAGTTCATCCTGGAGCTGAAGGCCGGCCAGCAGCAAATCCTGCCCGACATCGTGGAGGAACTGCGCCAGCGGGAGGTGGCGGGGATCGGCCCGGCCAACCGGGCCTACGTGGGAGCGCTGTTCGCCACGCCGGCCGAGGGAGACATGAGCGGAATCGTGATCGGCGCCCGCACGGGGGCTCCCGACGGGAGAGGCGGGCAGTACAGCCTCTTCTACAACGGGGTGCCCTACGGCGGGGCTTCGGTCGAGAGCGCCTGGGTCTACGGGCTGCAGCAGAACGCGGAGAACCGCAGCAACCTGGCCCTGGTGAATTCGGGAGAGATCGACGACAGCTCCAGCACCTTCGAGATCACGATTTACGACGGTAGCGGAGAGTCGCAGCCGAGGACGAGAAGCGTGACGCTGCGTCCCCGCCGCTGGACCCAGCAGAACGGGATTCTGGGCAAGGTCAGCCAGGGGTACGTTGAGGTGCGGAAGGTTTCGGGCAACAACCCGTTCATTGCCTACGGGGTGATCAACGACGGCGGCAGACCCGGTGAGCGGAGCGGCGACGGCGCCTTCCTGCTCAGCCAGGAGTAGTCAGTGCTCCAGCTTCCACTTCCCATGGCAGCAAGACGACAGTCGCGCGGACGGCCGTACTGGTTGATGGTAGTGCTATGC
>JAPPJA010000286.1 GCA_028874675.1 Chloroflexota bacterium | reverse complement strand
GGATACTAAGAGATAGGCAGGTTTTGGCGCCGATGAGGCCAAGCGCAAATATCATTCCACTGGCCATTGTAGGTTTGGTCGTCACCGGCATCGTCGGGTTCCTGGTCGCAATAATCTTTATATCCTGGTTTTCCAACCCGCCTTTCGGGCTGGGCAACGCCCCGGCGCAACCCATTGATTTCCCCCATACCGTCCATGCCGGTTCCGTAGAGGAAGGCGGCGTGGGCATTGCCTGCGAGTTCTGCCACCGCAACGTGACCGAAGGCGCGGCGGCAACAGTGCCCGCGGTGGAACAGTGCGTTTTCTGCCACCAGCAGATCAATCCGGAGAACCTGGTGGCCTCGGCCTCGTCCAGCGCGGACCAGGACCAGATGCAGTTGGTGGTGGACAAGTTTAACGACAACGACCCCATCAACTGGGAGCGGGTGCACCGGATACCGGACCACGTGAGGTTTGTGCATGAAGCCCACATCCGGTTCCTGACGGAGGGTCAGCCGCGAACGGTAGCCATGCCCATGGGAGACGGACAACCCCGTCAGTTGCCTTTGACCAACCAGCAGGCCTGTTCGGTCTGTCACGGAGATGTGGCCAGCATGAACGAAGTCCAGCCCACGGGCGGGCAGTCGCTGAAGATGGGCACCTGCGTGGACTGTCACCGAGAGCTTAACGTGGGCACCGACTGTACTATCTGTCACAAGTAAACGGCTGACACAAGAAAACGGCGCGAGCCAAAATGATCGAAGGCATCAACGTATGAAACTGACACGGCGCAATTTCCTGGCCTGGGCCGGCCTCTCCGCTGTAGGAGCGGTGGCTTGTGATGTTATCCAGGACGAGGAACTGAGCCTCCAGAGCCCGGCGTCCCTGCCCGAGGACCTGGTCAAGGGGCGGGACAACTGGTACGCCACCCTGGGTGGTCAGGCCACCGACGGCGAAGGCGTAATTGTGCGGGTGATGGAAGGGCGCGCCAAGAAGATCCAGGGCAACCCCAAGTATCCGGTTAACCAGGGCAAGCAGAGTGTGCGGTCTGAGGCCGGGCTCCAGGCCCTGTACCACCCGGACCGGATTTCCGGTCCGTTGCAGCG
Organism: Chloroflexota bacterium; assembly: GCA_028874675.1. Taxonomy (GTDB): domain Bacteria; phylum Chloroflexota; class Dehalococcoidia; order Lucifugimonadales; family UBA3495; genus Bin22. The sequence goes on along the minus strand of JAPPJA010000286.1, from coordinate 20,092 downwards.
CACTGGCCCGCGCGGTTCCGGGCAGTACCGGTCCATTCAGTGGGAGCCCGAGGCGCTGGACATTCTCCGCCGGGAACTGCGCGCCCGCAGCCAGGGCATGGTGTTGATAACCGAGCCGCTGCGGGGAACGCTGGGCATGATCGCCGACCGATTCGCCACGTCGGCGGGCGGACGTCACCTGGGCTTTGAAGCGCTGGATGATACGACCTACCGGGCCGCCATCAAGGGCGTATTCGACCAGGACCGGCTTCCCGACTTCGATATCTCCAACGCCAATTACGTGATCTCCTTCGGGGCAGACTTCCTGTCCACCTGGAAGGGATCGACCCGCCTGTCCACCGCTTACGGCGAATTCCGGCAGGGCAGCAAGCGCCAGACCCAGGGTTCCAGGGGATACCTGGTACACGTGGATCCCCGCTTCTCGATGACGGCGGCCAACGCGGACGAGTGGCTGCCCATACGACCAGGCATGGAGGGCTACCTGGCCCTAAGCCTGGCCTACGTGATAATCAGCGAAGGGATGCAGGCGGAGGGCGTTGACGTGGATGCGCTGACCGATGGACAGGGCGCCGCAGCCCTGGCCGCCTTCGCTCCCGAGCAGATCGCAGGGCAGTTGGGCATTCCGGAGCAGTTGCACGAGGGCAAGTCTGCCGCCGAGAAGATTCGGGACCTGGCCAGCAACTTTATGCACCACGGTCCCAGCATTGCCCTGGGCGGCGACAGCGCCGGGGCCCATACCAACGGCCAGTTTAACCTGATGGCCATTTACGCCCTGAACTACCTGGCGGGCACTGTCGGCAGCGGCGGAGGCATGCGCTTCAGCCCCGGAAGCGCCCTCGGCAACCTGCCGGACGCCGCCAGAGTTGGCAGCGCGCAGGACTGGGCCGGGGTTGCCAACGATATCCGCAGCGGCCGGACCCGAATGGTACTGGTGCACGATGCCAACCCGGTACACGGACTGCCCGCTTCGATGGCATTTGAATCGGCGCTGAATAACGAGGAAGTTTTCATCGTCAGCTTCTCGTCCTTTATGGATGAGACCACGGCGCTGGCGGACCTGATACTTCCGGACCGGGTTTTCCTGGAGGGCTGGGGCGATGACGTTCCCGAGCCGGGCCCGGGGTATGAAGTAATCGGAATGCAGCAGCCGGTGGTAAACCCGCTCAGCGACCTGGACCCCCGCAGTTTCGGGGACATACTGCTGAGCATGGCCCAGGAGATGGGCCAGGAGAGCGTACTGCCCTGGACCAGCGTCGAAGAGGCGTTGAAGGCCGGCGTGGAGGCCCTGTACAACACGGGACGCGGCACGTCCAGCCATGCGGCTTCGGCCGACGACCTGTGGAACATGATGCTTCGCCAGGGCGGCTGGTGGGACGAGAATGCCACAGGCCCCGCCCCCAATGCTCCCAGCGGACTTTTGAGTGACATTGCGGCCCAGGCCAGGGAGCCCGGGTATTCGGGAAGCGGGGACTTCTACCTGCTGCCCTTTGCTCACAACACGCTGATGGACGGCCGGCTCGCCCACATTCCCTGGATGCAGGGAGTACCGGACCCCATTACCACCGTCACCTGGCAGACCTGGGTGGAACTGAACAGCGGCACGGCCTCGCAGATGGGCCTGCGCGAAGGCGACATAGTCAGCGTCGCCACCGATGCCGGCAGCATTTCCGGCGTCCTGTATCCCAACCCCGCGCTGCCGCCGAACGTGGTGGCGGTGCCCCTGGGACAGGGGAGAAAGGTTGGCTCGGAGTATGCCACCAGCGGGGACTCGCGGGAGAGTTCCAATGCGCTGGACTTGCTGTCAGCCGGCCATCTGACCGAGAGCGGGGGGCTGGCATGGGCGGGACACCGGGCCTCGGTTTCGGGTACGGGCGAGAGCCTGAAAATTGCCAAGTTCGAGGGCATTTTCCCGGCGCGGCAGATCGGCCACACCGCCGGTGAAGCGGTCATCATCGTTACCAACCACTAGATTAGATTCGGCCGGTCTCCGGCGCGAATCGGGTGAAGAGGAAGGGAGTCGTCAGGCTCCCGGACGTGAAGAAAAATGGTTACAAGCCGTATAGATCATAAATGGGGAATGGTGGTTGACCTGGACCGCTGCAACGGTTGCCAGGCCTGCGTGATCGCCTGCCAGGTTGAGAACAACCTGCCCATCAACGACAAGAACGCTTTCCTCCAGAACCGGGCTTACGAGTGGATTCGGATTGAGCGGTACTGGGAGGGGGACTACCCCAATATCAAGGCGCGCTTCATTCCGGTGATGTGCCAGCACTGCGAGAATGCGCCGTGCGAACCGGTGTGCCCGGTCTTCGCCACCTATCACAACGATGAGGGGCTTAACGTCCAGATTTATAACCGCTGCGTGGGCACCAGGTACTGCATCAACAACTGCCCCTACCAGGTGCGGTTCTTCAACTACTGGCATCCCAACTGGCCCGAGAGGCTGCAGAACCAGCTGAATCCCGACGTGACGGTACGGACCAGGGGCATAACCGAGAAGTGCACCTTCTGCATTCAGCGCCTGCGCCGGGGGCAGATACAGGTGGAGCGCCGGGCCGGCGGCGAACTGAATGACGGCACGCTCAAGTCGGGGAACCACATGCCCGCCTGTGTGCAGGCATGCCCCACCAACGCGCTGACTTTCGGCGACCAGAACGACGTCCACAGTCCGGTAAAGCCCTATTTCGAGGACGTGAACCGGTACAACATTCACCACGAGAAAGAGCGCAAGACCCGCGGCTATCGAGTTCTCGAAGAGATGAACACCAAACCAAACGTGATTTACCTGAAGAAGGTTGATCCCAACCTGGGTGGCGGACACCATGGCTAGCAGCGCTGAACAGCATCACGGTGGCGGGCACGGGCACGGTCAGCACGCCGGAATGTGGGTATTCCCGGTAAGGGAGGAAATTACCCGGGACGTTGCCGGCAAGACGTTTGCCATGCCTTCGCCCTATAAGCTGGCCTTGGGTATCGCCGCCATTCTGACGATACTGGGCGTGGTGGGGTTCTTTATCCGGGCCTCGTCCGACGGGTTCGGCAGCCCCGGCCCCTGGGGCTACTATGCCGGTATCTTTTCCTTTGTCTTTATGGTGACCGGAGCGGCCCCGCTGGTTGCGGCGGCATTCCGGTTTACCAAGAGCCACTGGCGACGGCCCCTGTCCCGGGTGGCGGAACTGTTCGCCATGGTGGGCATAGTCAACATAGTCCTGTTTATCCCTTTGCTGCTGGTAATGCCGCCGATCAAGAATCCCGACGTCCAGGGCTCGGACCTGGAAATTCGGCGTACCTTGTGGTTTGAGGTGCCCATTGGGGCTCCCTACACGTGGGATATCCTGTGTTTCGTGGGCCTGGCGTTTTGCAGCGTAATGATCTTGTGGCTGTCCGCGACTCCCGACATGGCGCAGGCGCGGGCTACGGCAACCGGATTTCGCCGGAGCCTCTACGGGGCGCTGGCGGGCTGGTGGTTTGGCACCAAGCGGCAGTGGAACCACCACAAGGCGGGACTGGCCCTGCTGGGCGCGTTCTACTTCATGCTGCTGATTTTCGTACAGTTTATATTCATCACCGAGTTTGCGATGAGCATGGTGCCCTTCTGGAAGGACTCGGTTCTGCCACCCATGTACACGGTGATGAGTTTCCAGACCGGCCTGAGCCTGATCCTGATCGTCATGTTCATCATGCGGCGATGGGGCGGCTATGAGAACTACATAGGGAAGGCGCCCTTCTGGTCCGCCAGCAAGATTTTGCTGGGTCTGACGCTGCTGTGGACTTACCATCTTTTCGCCTTCTTCATTACCTACTGGTACGGACGCCTGGAAGTGGAGCAGAACATCCTGAAGTACCTGTTCACCCAGCCCTACCTGGTGGTGTTCCTGGGCAACATGCTCTTCAGCTTCTTCATTCCGTTCGCGCTGCTGATCTGGAATCCGCTGCGCCGCAGTGACTGGGGTCCGCCCCTGGCGGGCCTGGTGGCGCTGGTGGGTTCGCTGCTGTTCAACCTGAGGACCTTCGCGGCGGCATTCAACACCGGCAACCACTTCGAGTTTGCCCTGTCTCACGTTCCCGCAGCGGTATGGCCCGACATCTGGGACATATGTATCATCCTGGGCGGCCTGGGAATCGTGGCGCTGGTTTACCTGTTGTCTGCCAAGCTGCTCCCGCCCATGTCCATCTGGGAAGTCAAGGAAGGCACACTCTACCAGAAAATGGATAAGCTGATGAAGGGTGAGTACCTGGTGCTGGCCAAGCCCGAGTAGGCGGCGGCCGGCTGAAGTTGCAAGCAAATGACGGGGAGCGCCCCGTCGGCCGGAATCGGGGAAGCGGTTCCGGAACCCAGCAAAGGAAGGTAACGCAGGAGCTTCCATGCAGGAAGGCAGAGTCCTAAGTACAAGAGAGATAAACCGGGATTTGCTCCGGTCGATCCTGGACACGCCCCGGTGGTTCTGGCCGGTGGTGACTGTCCTGGGGCTGATCCTGCTGGTCGCGGCCATTGCCATCGGTATAATGGTGAACCGGGGTCTGGGCGTTACCGGCCTCAATCGTCCCGTGGCCTGGGGCTTCTTCATTACCAATTTCGTGTTCTGGATTGGCATCAGCCACGCCGGTGTGATGCTGTCCGCGATTCTACGCCTGGCTAAGGCTGAATGGCGGCGGCCCGCGACCCGAGCTGCCGAGGTGCTGACCCTGTTTTCGCTGATGACGGCGATGATCATGCCCATCGTGCATACAGGCCGTCCGTGGCGGATTCTCTACTGGGTGTTTCCCTACGACTTTGCCCGCGGCATCTGGCCCAACATCCGGACGCCGCTGGTGTGGGACCCCAGCGCCATTCTGACCTACCTGACCTCCAGCACCCTGTTCGTGATTATCGCGCTGGTGCCGGACTTTGCGGTGTTGCGCGACCATACGACGGGAATCGCCCACCGGGTCTATTCCGTGCTGGCCATGGGCTGGGAGGGCAACGCCCGGCAGTGGAAGCTTCAGATTGTTGCCGGTGTGCTGCTATCCGCCTTGATTCTGCCCGTTTTCGTTTCAGTGCACAGCATAGTGTCCTGGGACTTCGGTATGGCGGCGGCGGTGAAGTCGTGGCACTCCACCGTGTTCGCTCCCTACTTCGTAGTGGGCGCGGTGCACTCCGGCGTATCCGCAGTTGCCTTCGCCCTGATTTTGCTGCGCTGGTGCTACGGCTGGCAGGACTATATCCGTCACGAGCATATTGACGCGCTGGGGCGGCTGCTGATAGTGGTGGCCACGGGCTGGTTCTACTTCCTGGTGATGGAAATCCTGTTCGGCATGTACGGCCGGGAAGCGGACGAACTGATGGTCAGGCAGACCCAGTTCACCTACTGGCCCTACAATTTCTGGTTTATCCTTTTCGTGATAACCACTTACTTCATTCCGGTGGCGCTGTGGCTGAGCCGGGCCTGGCGCAGGAACCTGTGGATCATGTCCATTGCCTGTATCTCGGTGAACGTCGGCATGTGGCTGGAACGGTTCCTGATTATCGTCCCCGGGCTGATCAACAAACAGCTGTTTACCTTCGTCTGGGCGGACTACCGGCCCAGCATATTCGAGTACATCATTATCGGGTCCACCTTCGCGCTGGTGACCCTGCTTATGCTGCTCTTCAGCCGGGTGTTCCCCCTGGTGCCCTTGTACGACGTCAAGGAAGGGGACGTGCTGAGGACGCAGGTGCAGATCGGCCGCCGGACGGTGCCGGCAACTTTCAGAGAAGACTAGTTCCCACGCCCGGAGCGGGCGGGGAGCGATGACGGAGAGGCAGAGAGGTTTTAGCTATGGCGAGACGTCCTATACTGGGAGTGTTTGACAGCGCCAATTCCGCGGCTGACGCGGGCGACGGCCTGCGGCGGGCAGGTATTCCTGAAACCGACGTGGACTTCCTGACGGATACGCCTTATCCGGAGGGGGCCTTCGGGGAAAGGGAAGAGCCGCACAGGTTGTACATATTTCCCTTCATTGGCGCGCTGCTGGGGCTGACCTCGGGCATTCTGCTGACATCAATGACCCAGGTGGCCTACCCCATGGTTACCGGCGGAAAGCCGATCCTGTCCATCCCTCCCATGGCGGTGGTGTGTTATGAAGGCACCATGCTGGGAGCCATCCTGTTTACGGTGCTGGGAATCATCTTCGAGTCCCGCCTGCCCAAGCTCAAGGCCGGACTGTACGACACCCGCATTACCGAGGGGTACATCGGGGTCCTGGTAAATACCGAGGAGACCCAGCACGGCGACGTTGAGGCGGCGTTCGGCCAGGCCGGGGCGGTGGACATAAAGAGAGAGTGACGCCACGGCCAGCCGGGGCGGGGACCAACTTACTGAAAGAATTGGGAATGGCCCGAGGCCGGCAGGAGCCGGTGGAAGGCAACCAGATATGAGCAAACTTTCCGGAAGACTGATAAATCTAACAGCGAAGGGACGACAGTTCCGGAGCAGGACATACCTGGGCGTCCTGGCCCTGCTGGTGGGCATAGTGGCCATGGGCTGCTCGCAGGGTTCCTATCCCCTGGACATTTTCTACGAGATGCATTACCAGCCGTCGTTCAAGGCGCACGAACCGCCGCGCCTTTCACCCCCCGCCAGCGCTGTGCCCTTCTATGAGATGCAGGTCTCTACCCACGACGGCGGTGAGTTGTACGACATCAACTGCTCGATGTGCCATGGGCCGCTGGGCAGGGGCGACGGTCCCGTCCTTCAGAAGATGGAAGACACGTATGGGTATGTGCCCACTGTGCCGGCCGATTTGACCGCCGTGAACGATCCACTGATGATCGCCAAGGATGTGGCGGGCGTCACCAATATAATGACGGGCGGCCTGACCGTAATGCCCAGTTTCTCCAAGCTGTTGACTCAGGAGCAGATTGACGCGGTCGCCAACTACGTGGTGGACTGCCTGCAGGGTGTCAACCCGGAGGGCTGCTAGGCAGGGGAGGCTGGTTTCCCCTGGGACGGGGCTACAGAGTTTGTTCCGGGTTTTAGAGTGCTATTCAGAAGATTGACTGAACCAGGGCAGGTGTTGAGCCTGCCCTTTGCTTTTTGCTGGACGAGGGCAGGTCTGCTGGCCCTGGCGGTGGGATTTGCGCTGGCGGCGGGCCTGGGGGGCGGGCTTGCCTACGCCCAGGCGCCCGGGGGCAATTACGACGAAGAAGAGGCCCAGGTGATAGACCAGATGCTCATGTGTCCGGTGTGCCCCGCCGAGTCCATCGACCAGGCCCAGGTCCCTCTGGCGCGGCAGATGAGGCAGCGGGTCAGGGAGCTCCTGGCCGAAGGGGCCTCTCGCCAGGAAGTCCTCGACTATTTCGCGGACCGCTACGGTCAGAACGTGCTGGCTTCTCCGCCGAAATCCGGGTTTAACCTGCTGGCCTGGATATTGCCCATTGCCGGTCTCGTGGCGGCGCTGGGGGCCGCCCTGCTAGTCCTGCGGGCCATGCAGGGCAGGAATGGCGGCCCCGTCGATCAGGAGACAGCAACCCTGGAGCCAGGGGACAGCCTTGAGCCTTACCTGGCAGCGGTTGACCGGTCGCTGGACCTGGAGCGCGCCCGGGGAGCCGATGACGAGGTTGAAGCTAACGGCAACACTGAATCGCCTGGTTCCGACGAAGCCCGGTAGAGCGCCCGGGAGCAATGATAGGTGGTCGCACCCGGCTGAGGCTGGGCGCCGCTTTTACGAGGGCCTGGCCACCGGTTGAAAATAGTACTGCGCCTCATTACAGTGTAGCCAGCATCATTCAGAAGGGGCCCGGCGCAAACTCCTGGCGAAGCTGGGCCGACTGAATCGGAATTACATCACCCATCCTGGCGGGACAGACCCTGTCCTCTTTGCCGGAGGTTTACCATGAATTCCAGGGAGTACGACGTCGTCATCATCGGCGGCGGCATCATCGGGCTTTCCACGGCCATGCAGTTGGTCCAGAAATTCCCCGCAGGTCTGAAGGTGGCGGTGGTGGAAAAGGAAAGGGACCTGGCCACGCACCAGACGGGCCACAACAGCGGCGTGATTCACTCGGGCATCTACTACCGGCCGGGATCGCAGAAGGCCCAGTTCTGTGTGGGCGGCGCCCTGGCCCTCAAACAGTTCTGTGACGAGAACGAGATTGAGTACGACCTGTGCGGAAAAACTATAGTTGCCACCGAGGAGGCGGAGCTGCCGAGGCTGGACAACCTCTACGAGCGGGGCGTGGCCAACGGAGTGCCCGGCCTGGAGATGATCGGGCCGGAGCGGTTGAAGGAAATTGAGCCCCACACCTTCGGGCTGCGGGCCCTGTGGTCACCGGCTACGGGCATTATTGACTACGTCAAGGTTAGCGAAGCCTACGCTTCCAGGTTCCAGGAACAGGGTGGAGATATTTACATGGATGCGGCGGTCAGGGCCATCGGCGGGGCGTCGGGCGCCATGACCGTGGATACCACGAGGGGGACGCTGCAGGCGTCTCACGTGATTAACTGCGCGGGCCTGTACGCGGACCGGATTGCCGAGATGATGGGAGAGCGGACCAACGTGCGCATCATTCCCTTCCGCGGCGAGTACTATACGCTGCGGCCCGAGAGCCAGTACCTGGTGAAGGGACTGATTTACCCCGTGCCCGACCCCAGGTTCCCTTTCCTGGGAGTTCATTACACCCGTAATATCCACGGCTACGTGGAGGCGGGGCCCAATGCGGTGCTGGCCTTCGCCCGGGAGGGGTACCGCAAGAGCAACGTGGATGTGGCGGAATCGCTGGGCACCTTTACCTATCCGGGGTTCTGGAAGATGACCGCCAAACACTGGCGCACGGGCGTATCGGAAATGCACCGCTCCTACAGCAAGGGGGTGTTTGTCCACGACCTGCAGAAGCTGATTCCGGAGATAAAGGACGAAGACCTGGCCCCGGGCGGGGCCGGCGTTCGGGCCCAGGCGGTGGCCAGCGACGGGGCCCTGCTGGACGATTTCTCCATCCTGCAGGGGCGGCAGGCAATTCACGTCCTCAACGCCCCGTCCCCCGGCGCCACCTCGTCCCTGTCCATCGGGGCCCACATCGTCAACCTGGCAGTGGAGAGTTTCGGGCTGGAGGAGTAGTTTTTAGAGGGGCAGGCTACGAATTTCGGCTTGAGTCGGCCCGCCGTTTCCCGCTGCATTGAACTCCCTGCCTGAGGAAAATGGAATGTCCCGCCTCTCCGGAAAATCGTAGAGAGGCGGGACATCGTTTCTACCGTAAAACTTCTGACGCCGCCGATCAGCCCTTCAGCACGTCACTCCCTTCCGCCTCGGCGATATAAGCCTGCACGTCGGCTGGCAGCAGGAATCCTTCCGCTTCCAGCTGGCGGGCTGCCTTGGCCACGGCCTCGACGTAGTTTTCGTGGGTCCCGTAGCGTTCTTCCAGCGAAAGGCGGGGGTCGCCGGTTGCCAGGCGTTCGTCCCGGGTAGCAGCGAAGGGAATATGCTGACCATCGGCCTCGCCGCCGTCGTTTTCCCCGTAGCCGGCCCCGCGCACGGCCCAGCCCGTGGTGGTGGCAATGGGAGCCGCGACCGGCGGCAGGCGCACGCCGGCTACTTCGTTGCCGTCCTCGTCCACTTTGGAAACGAAGATGGGGTAGGCTGGACGGTCGGCCAGGGATGGAGGGGCATTGGCCACGATTCCCTGGTCAAATTCGGGGCCGTAGTCCAGGAAGTAGTGAGTGGTAATAACCCCGGTATAGGTAACGCCGGGGATGTCGGGCCAGTCCAGTTCTTCCTTCGGCACGTAACCGGTCTCGTAACCCGGACGGGTTACGGCGAAGGCGCCGTTTTCCGACGCCCGGGGCACGCGGCTGGCCGGAGGCTCGATACCCTCGCTGACCCAGCGGTCCAGGGCTACCAGCAGGGCCCGGTGGGCGGCGTAGGGACTGACCCCGTTGGTGAACTGCTGGTTTTTGCCTTTCCTGGTCACGTTGCCAACGCCGTGGGACAGGCCCGACAGGAGGTAATACCGGACGTTTTCCGGGTCGGGCAGGTCATTGCCCTGGCTGTCCGTGTGCAGCTGGGAGCATCCCTTGACCCAATACTCGTTGGCGGTGTTGATATCAAGCCGCCTGGGCAGGGTGCCAGAAGCGGCGCCTCGCTGGCTGCGGCCCGCCGTCCTGCCGCTGATGTGGTCGGTGGTTACCTGGTGGGCGAAGGGGAACACGGCCTCGGGATAGAGATGGTTCTGGCGGTTGCGCTCGGTGCGGTCGGTCTGGGCGAAACGGTAGTTGATCTGGTCGCCGTTGCCGCCGCCGGTGTGGCTCAGGATGCCGTCGAGGGCCCGCTGCCCGTATTCGTCCTCGTTGAAGCCCAGCATCTGGAAGTCGTTAAGGGTCCGGGAAGGCTGGGATATGGAGTAGCTGTAGGTGTAGTCAACGTGGCCAGCCAGGGGGTTGTCCGCCGACTCGGGCGCGTGGCGCAGGAAGGAAAGAAAGTCGCGGGTGGCGGCCAGGCCAATGCAGGCGACCAGCGGGTCTTTGGCTGTGTAGGTGAATTCGTAGATGTGGCTCTGCCGGAAGGGAGTACCCTCGGGCAACAGGCGGATGGCCTTGCCCTCTCCGGATGTGTATTCCCACTCGGAAGCCGGAATCTCGACGGGAGTATCGTCGAGGAGTTCCCGAACTGTCAGGCGGGCGTTCGACTGGTCCAGGGTGGCGGCGGGGTAGGCCAGCTCGCTGGTCAGGGTGGTCTCGTTGTCGAAGACAATGTACTCGTAGGATGGACCGGTGATGGGCTTTCCGGCCCTGGTGGCCACCGGAACGTTGATGGTCATGTCCTCATGGCCGCTGGCGCTGATGTCCCAGCCGTTGCCCACCACGGCGTAGCCCATTTCCATGACGAAGCCGGCGCCGGCGTCCTCGGCGGTAGTGGGGTTGTTGATGGCCCGGGCCCCGTTGAGCAGGCCCACCCGCATCTGGCCCCGGTTGTTGAAGTCCAGGATAACCCGGCGGTTGCCCAGGGCCAGGTTGACGGGCTTGAGAATGAAGATGTCGGTGGAATACTCCACCATGCCGCGGGAATTTACGGGAGGCAGGTCAATGTCGGTGATGATGGCGTTGCGGGGGTCATTGGGGTCCAGTTCGCCGTAGGCGACGCCGCGCAGCTTTTCGTACTGGCCCACATTGCCGAAGGAGCGTCCTTCAAAGGTGGGAGATTCGGAGCGCTCCGGGTCTATAACTATGCGCTGTATGCCCTGCCTGGCCGCGGCCAGAGCGCCGGCCTGGTGTTGAGTCATGATACCGCCTCCGCTGGCGGGGTCACGGTCGCCCTGCCCCGCTTGTCTTGGGGGTGATGATACAAAGCCGGTGGCAGATGGTCAAACCGGGGTTGCGCCCCGGGGCAATGGCGATTTGAGGAATGTAATGCCGAGCGGGGTCGCGGCGTCTGAATCCGTACCCGCCAGCGATGAGTTCAGGCCCTCCGGCAAGCTCAAGAGGACTTGAACCCTCGCGGGCTGGCCTGGGAGCAACTTGAGAGGCAATTGTAACGCCATCGCCCTGGGGCTACCTCATGTCCTGTCCTTCTTACCTGGCGGAGGAGGGAACTTTTGAGACGGTTTCCGGGCCCCGCCTTATTGTGCATAAGGTATAATCTCTTGGGGTTGTTCGTGGAGTGGATTGCCCAGTTCAATCAAGGGTTACCTGTGTGGACGTAGCTGACGGTTCGGCCATGGATTTGGGGGCGTGGACCCTTACCGAGGAAGCGGTCAGGGAATACCTGGACGCCGTGGGGGATGACCTGGACCTGTACCTGGCGCGCGGAATGGCGCCGCCCCTTGCCCTCTGCGCTTACGCCCTGGGGGCCATGCTGGAGAAACTGTCGTTGCCCGCTGGCACTATCCACAGCATCCAGGAAATGGAGGCGCTGGCCGGAGTCGCCATCGGCGAGGAAATCCGGGGCGAGGCGATGCCCGAGCGCCCCCGCACCCGGGGAGGCCTGCGGTTTATGAGCGTGGGCTACAGGCTGAGCAGGATGTCGGGAGAGGTTGTCCAGACGGGCAAGACCACGGTCTTGACGCCAGAGAGCGGGGCTTCAGCGGACAATGGCTGAGGGAGCGCTGCCGGAGCTGACGGTGGACATTACCCAGGAACGGCTCAACGCCTACTGCGCGGCGTCGGGTGATCACAATCCCCTTCACTGGGACGCCCGGTTTGCGGCTGAAACGCAGTTTGGCGGAGTGATTGCCCACGGCATGCTGACGCTGGCGCTGGTTTCCCGAATGATGGCCGCAGCCTACGGGCAGGCCTGGCTGGAAACAGGCAGCCTGCGGACGCGATTCAAGGGGGCCGCCCACCTGGGCAGCCGAGTGGCGAGCCGGGGCAGGGTGACCAGGGAAGAGGAGAAGGACGGCCACCGGCTGGTGACCTGCTCTGTGGCCGTGATAAACGCGGAAACGGACGAAGAGCTGGTGTCGGGCACTGCCACGGTTAGATTGCGGCTGGATTGCTGACGAGCGCGGCCGCCGCCGGCAAAGCATGGGATGCGGAGGTTCAGGTACAACAGTATGGAGAGCTTTAATAATCCATCGTCCAGGCCAGGAGAGCCCATTCGCGTCGCGGTGGATGCCATGGGCGGCGACCATGCCCCCCGGGAAACGGTCAGGGGGGCGGTGGCGGCCCTGGATAACCACGACATGGAACTGCTGCTGGTGGGCGACGTTGGCGAAGTTGAAGCGGAACTGGACAAGTATGACCTGAACGGCAGGGCCGTAAAGGTGGTGCCCTCGGTGGGAAAGATAGGGGACGACGAGCACCCCATGCACGCCTTCCGGCGAAAGCCGGAGGCTTCGGTCATTGTGGGCACCAGGCTGGTCAAGGGAGGAGAGGCCGATGTGCTGGTATCGCTGGGCTCCACCGGCGCGTCCATGGCCACGGCAGCCCTGGTACTGGGCGTGATGGATGGGCTGGAACGTCCCTGCATTGGGGGCCCCTTCCTGGGGCTGGCCCCCCGCACCGTGCTGATGGACCTGGGCAGCAACGTGGACTGCCGGCCTTCCCAGCTGTTGAACTTCGCGGCCCTGGGGTCGGTCTTCGCGCACCGGTTCCTGGGTACCGAAAATCCCCGCGTCGCCCTGCTCAGCGTCGGGTCCGAGCAGTCCAAGGGCAACCGGCAGGTGCAGGAGAGCTATGAGCTCTTCGAGCAGAGCCACCTGAACTTTGTGGGCAACGTTGAAGGCATGGACTTCTTCAACGACAAGGCCGACGTAATCGTCTGCGACGGGTTTGTGGGCAATATCCTCATCAAGTTCACCGAGGGCATGGGCACTGCGCTGGGCGGGTATCTGTCGAGGCAGCTGGCTCCCTATATGTCTGAAGAGCAGATGAAGGGGGTGTTCAGCGAGCTGTGGCAGACCACCAACCTGCCCCGGACCATGGGCGGGCCCCTGTTCGGGGTGAACGGCGCGGTGATTGTAGGCCACGGCTCCTCCAGGGCCGAAGGGGTGTCCGGAGCTATAAACACGGCAGTACGCTACGTGGAGATGGGCCTGCTGGACAGCATGCGGGAAGAACTGGCGGAAATCAGCCGCAACGGCCTGACGGGGGATTCCCGGTAATGGCGGCGGATCGCCTGGAAGAGCAGGTGGCACTGGTGACGGGGGCCTCGCGGGGGATAGGAGCGGTGATTGCCCGCAGGCTGGCCCAGGAGGGAGCCAGGGTTGCGGTGAATTACCAGGCCTCCGGAGAAGCCGCCCTCCAGGTCGTAAACGCCATTGTCCAGTCCGGCGGCGAGGCGGCGATGATGGCTGGGGACGTATCCAAAGAGGGGGAAGCCGAAGCCCTGGTAAAGCAGGTTATTGACCAGTGGGGCCGCATAGACATCCTGGTCAACAACGCCGGAATCACCCGCGACCGCCTGCTGCTGCGCATGACCTCGGACGACTGGGACCGGGTGCTGGAAGTAAACCTGCGGGGAGCCTTCCTCTGCACCAAGTACGTTATGCCCCACCTGATTCGCCGGCGGCAGGGACGCATAGTCAACATTTCCTCGGTGGTGGGCCTGGGCGGCAACCCGGGCCAGGCGAACTACGCCGCATCCAAGGCCGGCCTTATCGGGTTTACCAAGGCCGTGGCCCGGGAAGTGGCGTCGCGGAACATCACCGTCAATGCCCTGGCCCCGGGATTTATAGACACCGGCGGCATGGTGGACCAGATGACCGAAGAGGCCAGGCGGACGGTGCTGGGAAGGATACCGATGGAGCGGTTCGGCAGCGCCGACGACGTGGCCGAGGCGGTGACGTTCCTGTGCGGGCCGGGCGCGGGCTACATTACGGGCCAGGTCATAACCATCGATGGCGGGATGGTGGGGTAGGGACTGCAGCGCCGGCGCCTGCTGCACTTTTCGCGATCTCTGGCGCTCCGGAAGGCTTCCCTTACGGCATTTGTGAAGGTCACGGATTCTTAAACGCATTATTACAGGTCGAGAGGTCAAATTATGCCGCACCCTGCTACCCAACTCCGAAAGCTGCTGAGGGAACCCGGCATAATCATGGCGCCGGGGGCCTATGACTGCCTTACGGCCCGAATCATACAGAATGCGGGCTTTCCTGCCGTCTATATGACGGGCGCCGGCACTTCGGTGGCCGCGCTGGGGTACCCGGACCTGGCCCTGGCCACCATGAGCGAAATGGTGGGGAACGCGGCGGGAATTGCCGCCACAGTGGACGTGCCGGTGATTGCCGATGCCGATACCGGATACGGGGGCATCCTGAATATCCAGCGCACCATCCGCCAGTACCAGCGGGCCGGCGTGGCCGGGGTGCACATCGAGGACCAGGAATTCCCCAAGCGGTGCGGGCACCTGGACAACAAGCGGGTCATCGGCATTGACGAGATGGTGGGCAAGATACGGGCGGCGGTGAACGCCCGCACGGACGACGATTTCGTCATCATCGTGCGGACTGATGCCCTGGCGGTGACCGGCTGGGACGACACCATGCGCCGGTGCGAGGCTTTCACCAAAGCCGGGGCCGACGTGCTGTTCGTGGAGGCCATCCGGTCGCCCGAGGAGGCGGAACGGGTGGTGGCCTCGGTGGAAGTACCCCTGCTTTACAATTTCGTGGAGACGGGAAAGTCACCTCTGTTTACCGCCCGCGAACTGGAGCAACTGGGCTTCAAGCTGGTCATCTACCCGGGGAGCGCCATCCTGACCGTCAGCAAGGTGGTTGCCAACCTGATGAAGGAGCTGAAGTCTAAGGGGACCACGGCGCACCTGGTGGATAACATGGTTACCCTGCAGGACTGCTTTGAAATAATGGGCCTTTCGGAGATGCTGGCCACGGACGAAAGCTATTCCGCCGAGGCAATGCATGCCCAGCCATGAATGAAGAGCTGCGGCAGTTCATCAAGGAGGCTCTTGAGCGAGGGCAGGAGCGGGACGTAATCCGCCAGGTGCTGCTGGAGGCTGGCTGGCAGGAGCGGGAGGTCCGGAACGCGCTGGGGGCCTTTGCGGAGGTAGCCTTTCCGGTAGCGGTGCCCCGGCCCAGGCCATACCTGCATGCCCGGGAAGCGTTTCTATACCTGGTATCCTTCATCGCCCTGTATGTTTTCGCCTTCAGCCTGGGCGCGGTCTTCTTCGGCCTCATTGACTACCATTTTTCGAGTTCCATCTATCGCTATGAGCCCGGCCCGTCGGCGGCCCAGACCACTGCGCTGGCCGCTATCATAGTGGCCTTTCCCCTCTACCTGTTCCTGATGCGGCGACTGGCGGTGGCGGTGGCCGCCGACCCGGAACGGCGGCAGTCGCTGATTCGCCGGTGGCTCACTTACCTTACCCTGGTAGTGGGGGCGGCGATAATCCTTGGCGACGTAATAGCCCTCCTGGCCAGGCTGCTGGCGGGGGACCCGACTGCCGGTTTTGTGCTGAAGGTACTGGCAATCCTGCTGATAACCGGCCCCATTTTCGCCTACTACCTGTGGGACATGCGGCAGGCGGAAGACCAGGTAACCGAGTCGGTAAGCCGGGCGGCGCCGATGCTGCGGGGCCTGGTGATTGGGGCGGTGGTGGTCGTGGTGGCGACCCTGGGCTACTCCATCTACCTGGTTGGCACCCCCGGTGAGCAGCGGGATGTTCGCCTGGACCGGGAAAGAGTTGGCCACCTGAGGGACATATCCCGCAACATCGATACCTACTACAGACTGAACGGGGAAATGCCGGGCAGCCTGGAAGACCTGGTCGGCCCCAGGTTTTACGTGGAATCCATAGAGGACCCGGAAACGGGGGGTCCCTATGAATACTTGATTTCTGAGGGGAACGCTTACGAGATTTGCGCCTTCTTCGCTACCGACAACAGGGAGGAAGAAAGGGAGCGGCGTTCCTTCTCCGAGTCGCTGTGGGACCACGGACCGGGCAGGAATTGTTTCCAGCTGGAGGCCAGGGCGGAGCCGCGATAGGGAAGCCAGACCTGACAGGCTTACGGAGGTGCACGCATGGCAAATGTGGTGCTGGTTATAGACATGGTCCGAGGATTTGTGGAGCCGGGCCACAACCTGTACTGCGAGGGCTACAGGCCCCTGATTCCCCGCATCCAGGAACTGCTGGAGCGGGAAACGGCTGCCGGGTCGAAGGTGCTGTTCATCTCCGACCATCACCTGCCCGATGACCTGGAGTTCCAGATTTTCCCCGTCCACTGCGTTATTGGCACCGAGGAGCCGGAAGTAATACCCGAACTGGCCGGTTACTTGACAGAGGACAACCTGGTGCCCAAGAACCGGTACAGCGGCTTTTTCAACACCGACCTGGAACAGAGGCTGGCAGATCTGCAGCCGGAGAAGGTAATCGTCTGCGGGGTTTGCACCGACATCTGCGTCCTGCATACGACCTCAGACGCCCGCAACCGGGACTACCGGGTGGAGGTTCCGGCCGACTGCGTGGCCACCTTTGATCCGGACGCCCACACCTGGGCGCTGGGGCACCTGGAGAAGATCCTGGGGGCGCAGGTGGTTTAGAGGGGCCGATCAAGACAGGCAAGGCCTGGGGCCAGTGGAACAGCAGAAGGCGGGCAGACACACTGGTCTGCCTATTAGGGATATGAAAGCCGCAGGGGCGCACGGCCGTGCGCCCCTGCGTTGTGCCGAAATTTTCGTATTGTTCCCAGTAACGGTCCCGGGCCAGGCGAGATGTGGAACATCAGGCCTGATGAGCGGACTGTTCACCCTGACCCTAACCCTCACTCGTCAAGGGAGAGGAGCCTGCTGGGAAAATCAGTTATCGTCTCCGGCTACGGCGGCCTCTCGGTTGGTGAAGGCGGGCATGACCTCGGCGGCGAACTGGGAGAGCTGGTCCTTGAACTCCAGCCAGGGCATGCCTTCCGGCCACTGGAGCATAACGTCCTCAAGGCCCGGGTACTTTTCCTCCATTTCCTGGAGGAAGGGCACAAATCCCTCGCCCGGGCCGCAATACCAGGCCTTCTGCTGCACGCCGTCCTCGATGCGGGGAACGCCGGTGGGCGCGCCCGGAGTGCCCCAGGGCCGACCCTGGGAGTCGGTGTAACGGACGAAGCCGAAGGGGGCGAACCACTTGTAGCGTTCGTCGTGGTAGGGACGGACGCGGTCAATGGCCTTCTGTTGTGTGTCGTCGAGACAGAAGCCGAAGCCCAGGCACATATCCTGGCCGAGGGCGATGTCCCGACCGGCAGCGGTGGCGGCCTGGTGGTAGGAGTTGAACATCCGGTCCACCAGCACTTCGCCGGTGAGGGCAACCATGGCCTTGATTCCCCGCTGGGCGATCCATTCCAGGGTGCGGCCGCTGGCGATGGGCTGCCAGATTTCCACGGGCCGGTTCAAGGGTCGGGGTACCAGGGTGACGTTCTCCACCTGGTAGCCCCGGTAGGGCACGTCCGGCGGGATGGTGTAGTACTTGCCCTTGTGGCTGAAGGAGTCCTCGTTGAAGGCCTTGAGGATTATCTCCATCTGCTCTTCAAACAGTTCGCGGTTGGCGTCGTTGTCGATTACCGGAGCGCCGAAGGTTTCCACCTCGCGGGAGTGATAGCCCCGGCCCACCCCAAAGATGAGGCGACCGCCGGTGAGGATGTCGGCCATGGCATAGTCTTCGGCCAGGCGCAGCGGGTGCCACATGGGAACGATGTTGAAGGCGGCGCCGAATTTCAACTGCTTCGTGAGGCCCGCCAGGTGTACTCCCAGCAGGGTCATATTGGGCAGGCACTCGTAACCTTCGCGCTGGAAGTGGTGCTCAGCGGTCCACATGCAATGGAAGCCCAGTTCATCCAAGTGTTGTGCCAGGGCTACGGCATGGTCGTAGGCCTGGACCAGCTTTTCGTTGGGATAGAGCCGGTCGTTGGCCGGCGTGCCGTCGGCGCCCACGTTGTCCAGGTCTATCTGGCCGACGTACAGAACGGAAAAACGCTTAATCATTCCCAGTCTCCTCGTGAATTGGGCCCCGCCAGCGGCATGGGTGAAGGTCCTGCGGTTTGCGGGAACTCCACTTGGGACGCCCCAAAATTCGGCTTAATTATAGCACGGCCCCAATGGGTTACCTATGGGGATTGCTGGTTGTAGAGAGGGTCAAGCGGGAGGCAGGTTGGGCTTTGGCGCAGTAGCCTCGTGGCTGACGAACTGCTGCCCCAGGTTGGCGCTGAATGAGAACGGTTTAGATGGACACAGATTGAGCCATGGGCATAAGTCCGGGGCAACCCTTATAATCGGCACAAACTCGGCCAGCCCCGGATGTTGGTAGAAAAGGATATGGCTGGCTGTAATGGAGGTACACCATGGAACTGGGCCTGGAGAGAAAGGTTGCGATGATTACCGGAGGGAGCAGGGGCCTGGGGCGTCGGATTTCGGAAGCCCTGGGGCGCGAGGGGTGCTCCCTGTCAATCTGCGCCCGGGACGAGGGACAATTGGCCACGGCAGTGGAGGAACTGTCCGCCCAGGGGTACAAGGTGCGGGGTACGCCGGCAGACGTGACCAACGAGGTGGACGCTCACCGCTTTTACGACGAGACTGTGGCGGGCATCGGAGACCCGGATATCCTGGTCAACAACGTGGGGGGCCGTCGGGGTTCGGTGCTGTTCGAGGAGACCAGCATGGAACAGTTCCGCGAAGGGCTGGAGGTGAACCTGTTCAGCGCCGTGCAGTTAAGCGCCCTGGTCCTGCCCCACATGAAGGCCCAGGGTTGGGGGCGAATCATCAGCATATCGTCCATCTATGGGCGGGAACATGGCGGTTCCATTGACTACATGACCGGCAAGGCGGGGCTGATCGCTTTTTCCAAGCACCTGGCCCTGCAGATGGCGCCCCATGGGGTACTGGTCAACTGCGTCGCCCCGGGGTCCATCGACTTCCCGGGCAGCACCTGGGAACGGTTCCAGAATACCCAGCCGCCCGAGGTGGTTGCCGAGTTCATTGACCGAAACCTGCCGATGGGACGGTTTGGCTGGCCCCAGCCCATTGCCGAAACGGTGGCTTTTCTGGCTTCGGACTGCGCCGACCTGATAACGGGGGCGTGCATCAACGTGGACGGGGGGCAGTCGAAGTCGCTGTTCTAGCCGTTGTTTCCAAGAACGTCCGGCGGGGTGGCAGTTGCAGGTGGCGCCGCCTGGAAGGTCGTCATCTCCCTCGTGGCTCTTCCCCGTCAATCGGGAAGGACCCCGTCGGAATGACAATAGGCGACTGGCCTCCAGACCGAAACCGCAGGGGCGCACGGCCGTGCGCCCCTACCTCGTTTGATTGAGCTGGAAACTGCCTAAAGGCCCGGCCCTAACCGCCCAAGAGAAAGTCGGCCACGTTGCCCCACTTGTTTGTGTCGCCGCGGTAAATCTCCGTGTAGCCGCACTGGGAACAGGACACGGTGGTGAATTTCTTGTTTTGCACGTCAAAGAAGCGGGAGAAACCTCCGCCGGTGGCGCGGAACTCGTCGGTAGTGTAGCTGTTGTTGTTGCACTTTACGCAGGAATATGCGATCCGCTGGGTAGCCATCCTCAATCCTCCTCACGTCGGCAACCGATGCCGTTCTAAAAACAGGCTTTAATCCAGCCTACCAGCGGGGCCGGTTACTTTCAAGAGTTATATAGACGTTGGTTTAAGTAAACACCGCCTTGCATTACCAAATACATTGAACCAAGGCTGCATCTCGACAA
>JAPPJA010000195.1 GCA_028874675.1 Chloroflexota bacterium | reverse complement strand
CGGGCGGCTTCGCTCTCGTTCTTGCGGCAGCCAAGGCGTACCTTGAGCATGGTGTTTCCCTGAACATCGTCGCCGATCGATTTTGACCAAACGGTTGACCGGCTGCTCGGGGTGCCTGCCCAGTCTGTTCCACCACCCCTTTTCCCTTTTCAGGCTCCCACGAAGTCCCTTACCGCCGTGAAGTATTCGTTGATGCCCCGGTAGAGCAGGTCGTTGTGGCCGGCCCCGGGGATGGTGAGGATGTTCTTCTGCCGGGAAGCGAAGCTCTCGTACATCTCCCGGGCCTGGTCCACGGGCGCCAGGTTGTCAATTTCCCCATGGATTACCAGGGCGGGCATGCTGATGGAGGCTACCTTGGCCCGGTATCCGGCTTCCAGGGACTCTGCCGTGGCCGGGTCCACCCCGTAGCAGAAATTGCCGAGGATGGGGCGGCCGCTCTCAATAATCACGCCGTGCAGGGCATCCGCCGGACTGTTGGCCGCCAGTTCAAAGGCGGCGTGGCGCCCCATGGAGCGCCCCATTACGAACAGGTGGCCGGTGAACTGCCCGGCTTCCAGGATGCGGCCAACCTCCTCCCGTACCTTGTGGGCGTCGGCCAGCATGGTACTGAAGGTGGGCAGGCCGCCGCTGTTGCCGTACCCCCGGTAGTCGGCCACGAAGAAGTTGATACCCACCTGGTTATAGACGGGGGCTATGTTGTCGTAGTCCGCGGCGGTCTCCCCGTTGCCGTAGAAAAAGAGGATGGTGGGCTGGCCCTGGGCGACGGGAAAGAAGCGGCAGGAAAGGCTGATATCGTCGGTAACGGGCACGGCGAAGTCCTGGGCTCCGGAGGGTGTTGGCGTCCAGTTGCGGCGGGGGTAGAAGGAGTTCATGGAAATTTCGGGCCGGTCCAGGGCCGAGTAGTCGGTAGTCGTCATAGTTCGCTCACCAGCTTCAAGTTGCAAGGGCAGTCGGGGTGAAGAGGAATGGGGCCGATTGGCCGGGGAGAGGATGCCGCGCCGGCGACCCGGCGAAGTCCAGTCTCTCCGGTTTTGCCATGCGTGAACCGGCGGGCTAAACCTCGTGGTGAGCCCAGGCCCGGATCAGGTGATGGGCGATGGCGATGGGGCCGGGAAGGCGGAGCTTTTCGCTCTTTTCCTGCAGCGCCAGCAGCACCTCCGAACGGTCGAACCACTGGACGTCGGTCATCTCCTCGTCGTCCATGTTGATGCTGGTGCTGTCGGCCTCGGCGTGGCAGCCGATCATCAGGGACGAGGGGAAGGGCCAGGGCTGGGACGAGTGGTACCGGACCTGTTTCACCCGGATGCCGGCCTCTTCCATAACCTCCCGGGCCACTGCTTCCTCGATGGCCTCGCCCTGGTCCATGAAGCCGGCCAGGGCGGAGTAGCGGTTCATGGCCTGGAGGCGACCCCGGGACTGGCCCAGCAGGCAGCGGTCGCCGTCGGAGACCAGCATGATGATCACCGGGTCGGTCCTGGGGAAATGCTCGGCCTTGCAGGCGAGGCATTCCCGTTTCTGGCCGCCCCGCCTGATCTCGGTGGCGTGGCCGCAGACGGAGCAGAAGCCGTGGCGGTTGTGCCAGTTTACCTGGGCCCGACCCTGGGCCATGATGCCGGCCTCGGTGGCGCTGAGCACGGTTTCTGCGGCGGCCCGGGCCTCTTCAAAGCGATAGCCGCCCATGGCCTCCACGGCGACCGCGGCCGGTTCGTCCCTGCCCAGGTCGATGGCAAAGTAGGTTGTGCCCTCCAGCATGCCCAGCAGCAGGGGAGAAGGGTTGGTGACGTGGGGTTCCAGGTCCTTCCAGCCCACCCAGCCCAGGGCAGGCTCGCCGTTGCCCGTGGCCGCCGTATTCACCAGGACGTGCGGGCCCCGCATGGGCAGAAACCGGCTCTCCGGGTCGGTGGCCCTGGCGGCAATCCAGTCTTCATCGCGGCGCTCAACCTCGCCCCGGTCCAGCGGGTTGCCGGCAAAAACGTGCTGATAGAAGTCCATGAACTGGGCCCCCTATGGCGTAAATTCATCCACGAATATACACGAATGGGCACGAATATTCTAACCGCCCAGGGCAATCGCGTTATAGATTCTGGCTATAGGGGGCACAAATTCGGTAGGCAAAAGTCATGTCGCCCTGAGCCTGCCGAAGGGCCTTAAGTCCTTCTCTTCAGCGCGGTTGCGGGTAATGAAGTTGGTTCCTGGGATAGATTTTAGATGCTTCGGCTTCGCT
This sequence comes from Chloroflexota bacterium, assembly GCA_028874675.1. Lineage (GTDB taxonomy): Bacteria > Chloroflexota > Dehalococcoidia > Lucifugimonadales > UBA3495 > Bin22. The sequence continues at coordinate 35 of JAPPJA010000195.1, read as the reverse complement.
CAGCATGACATTCAATTAAAGCGCGATTGCCCTGC
>JAPPJA010000050.1 GCA_028874675.1 Chloroflexota bacterium | reverse complement strand
TACTCGTCCAGCCCGCCGCTGGCGACGATTTGCACGTAGGGCAGGCCGGCGTGGTCCAGTATTTGACGCACCTGTCGGCTCAGTACGCCGTAATCTCCGGAATCCAGCCGGACAGCTACCAGCCGATGGCCGTCGTTCTCCATTTCCCGGCCCACCTGGGCGGCGTTGTAGGCCCCCTCGATGGTGTCGTAGGTGTCCAGCAACAGGATGGTGCGCTGGGGGAAGGCCCCGGCATAGGCGCGGAAGGCCTCCAACTCGGTGGGGAAGGAGGTGATCAGGGAATGGGCCATGGTGCCGGCCGGCGGAATTCCGTACCGCCGGGCCGCCAGCACGTTGCTGGTGGACTGGAATCCGGCGATGTAGCCGGAACGGGCCATGGTCAAAGCCCCGTCCACACCCGGGGCGCGGCGGGCGCCAAAGTCTGACAGGACCCGGCCCCGGGCCGCCCAGGAGCAACGGGCTGCCTTTGTAGCCTGGAGGCTCTGCAGGTTCAGGCGATTGATGATAAGGGTCTCCACCAGCTGGGCTTCGATCACGGGAGCGGTTACTTCCAGGATGGGCTCGTTGGCAAAGAAGATGCGCCCCTCCGGCAGGGCGCGCACACTGCCGGTAAACCGTAAGTCTCCCAGGTAGTCCAGGAAGTCAGGGGTAAACATGCCGGTTTCGCTGAGGTATTGCCGGGCGCCGTCGCCGAAGCTGACGCCCTGAAGGAAGTCCAGGGTGTCCTCCAGCCCGGCGCACACCATGTAGCCGCGGTTGGGCGGATAGCTTCGGATGAAGAGATCGAAATTGGCTTCGGCCGTCATTGCCTGGGCAAAATAGGTCTGGGCCATGGTCAACTCGTACAGGTCGGTGAACAGGCCCAGATCGGCGCGGGTCGTGTGGTATGCCCTCTGGTTCATTTTATTGCCATTCAGGCGATGGAAAGGCAGGGTTGAGCCGTGTTTCGGGCTATTATGTTTGGGCCCTCCCAGGTATGTCAAACAGTTTGTCCTCGAAGGAGGGGCGTCGCCCAGCTGGCCTGGTGGCCGGATGGGGCCCGTTCCTCAATCCTGACCGACAGAGGCGTATGTTTGATTGATTCAGGTGAAATTATTGCGATATTCGTAATGAAACAAGGTCTGCAGCCTTGACATAGTGCATTGGCGGCATTTGACACTGGTGCCGTCCTTGTTTATTATAGCCCTGCGCAAATGGCTTAAAAACTTAATACTAATATCTGGGACCCTTATCCAGATCGGCAGAGGGAACGGCCCGATGAAGCCAGGCAACCGGCCCCGGTGGCAGCGCCGCCACGGGCGAGGTGCTAAATCCGGCCTCTCCCCGGTTTTGTGGGGAAGAGGAAAGATGAGGGAGCGGAACTACATTTCTGTGCTTCTCTCAACGGGAAGCTTTTTTTATGCCCGGAATTTTCCGGGGGAGTAACCGGCCTTGAACGAAATTCGCCCGATATTGTGGGACGACGGAACCCTGAAACTTCTTGACCAGACCAGGCTGCCGGCGGAAGAGGTGGTAGTCGAAATCAGCGACTATCTAGGCGCCGTGGCCGCCATCCGGGATATGCAGGTGCGCGGGGCCCCCGCCATCGGAGTGACTGCCGCCTATGCCGTGGTGATGGCGGCAACCGAGCTGGCCAACACTGACCATGTCAGCGTTGACCGGGCCAGCTTTCTGGCTGCCCTCAGGGAGGCGGGAACGGTGATCAACGCCGCCCGTCCCACCGCCGTCAACCTTCAATGGGCCGTCCGCCGGATGCTGGAGGTAGCGGAGTCTGAGCCGGACCTGGCCCGAGTGAATGATCGGCTGCTGGCCGAGGCCAGGGTCATCCAGGTTGAGGACGAAGAGATCAACCGGCGAATGGGAGAGAACGGCAAGGAGCTGATGCCCGAGGGCGGCGCCGTGCTGACCCACTGCAATACCGGGGCGCTGGCTACCTCCGCTTTCGGGACGGCCCTGGGCGTCATTCGGGCGGGCTGGGAGTCGGGACGCCGGTTCCAGGTGTTCAACACGGAGACCCGCCCCTTCCTGCAGGGCGCGCGCCTTACATCCTGGGAGTTCCAGCAGCTGGGGATTCCCGCGACGCTGATCGTGGATTCCGCAGCGGGGATAATGATGCAGCGCGGCGACATCAGCTGCGTGATTACCGGGGCGGACCGGATTGCGGCCAACGGGGACACGGCCAACAAGATTGGCACCTATTCCCTGGCCGTGCTGGCCCGGGAGAATGGCATTCCCTTCTACGTGGCCGCTCCTACCAGCACCG
>JAPPJA010000385.1 GCA_028874675.1 Chloroflexota bacterium | reverse complement strand
GGCGGCCAGCGAGGACTCTGGTTCCGTTCCCAGCCAGCAAACCGGCGGGTCCACTGCACCATCAACCATTCCAATCGCATACCGGACCGGCGGTCCAGACGAGAAAAGGTCGGGGGGCGCCTCGTCCGCCAGGACCAGCGCCAAATCAAGGGGATGCTTAACCTCTTCAAACAGGGCCAAGGCCAGACCGGCAACCGCGCGCCGGTACGCGGCATCAAATTCCCACAGGGCGCCAGCTGGCAGGTCCACCCGGGTATAACAGAATTCCAGGGGTTCGCCGTGACAGTTGGTAACGAGCAGGGCGGCCCGGACGCCGGAACCTTCTTCCTCCACGAGAAAGCGCAGGTGGCCGAGGTTGGCAGCGGCCCAGTTTTCGGGAGAGTACTGAAGCTGACTGGACAATAACCGACCTTACTCCCCGTCCGTGCTGGAGCCGTTTTCTTCCGAGTGGGCTTTCTCCAGGGTCGTATCCTCCTCGTACCTGAAGGTCAGCTCCGTATCCTCGATTTCCGGCTCGGTGTCGGGATACAGCCGCCGCAGGTCCCACTCGTTAATCCAGCGGCGGACGTAGCGTCGAATGCTGGCAGGCACGCCGCGCCCCACGCCATGGTCTATTTCGGGAGCATCCCAACCGTAGGCCTCTGAATGAATGGCCCTGAGCTGGCGGTAAAGAATTAGCAACATTTCTTCATCAGGCTCAGCCAAGTGGCAGACTCCCCGCTCCAGAAAGCGCATTCCAGACTCGGCCCTGGCCGCGGTCAGCAGGTCTGCTTCCCGTCCCCGGGCCCGCAGGCGGGGCACAGCCTTGTCCCGGTCCTCCTTGCTGTCCAGGACCTGCTCGGGAAGGTCGGCGGTCATGGTGCCAACCACCACCAACCCCGGGTACTTTTCCTCCGGGGTTTGCCCCATCCAGCGGGCCAACTCGGCATAGGAGCGGGCCCGTTGCAGGACGCTGTAATTGGCCACCAGTTCGATTTCGTCCAGCAGGACCACCCAGCCGCAATATCCGGCCGCCTTGATAAGTTCGAGGACGAACCGGAGCCTCTGCGGGGGCATATCCCGGTACACCGGTGCACGGAAGGGATGGGCCTGGTGCAAACCCCAGTGGCGCAGTCCATCTCGCACATTCTTGAGCTGGATGCGCTCGCCGGACCAGAACCAGTTGATCTCGTTCAGCAGCTGGGGTTCGTTGTCATTTTCGTGGACGGCCAGGGTAGCCGGCAGAATTCGGTGGAGGCCGTTGTCCTCCCGGTTGGCCCACTGGAAGAACTGGGCATAGCCAGGGGAGTCATAGTCCAGTTTCTGGGCAATTTCCTCCACCATCTGTCCGGTCAGGCCGGGCACTCTGCCCTTTTCCACCACAGCCCGATAGACCTTATCCATGTCGAACAGGGGCGTTTCCTTGCTGATCACCACCCGGCTGCACACGAAGTTCCGCTCCAGGGCCCGGTTCTCCAGGTAGCCCAGAAGGTGGGACTTGCCGCTGCCAAAGTCGCCGGCCACCAGCATTCCCTGGCCGCCCTCGACGCCGTCCCCCTCCTCAGAGAGCCGAGCCAGCATTTCGTTGAACACGCGCTCGACCTCGGGCTGGCTGCATCCCAATGCGTCAACCGCATCGCCGTTGGGGACGCCGTTCCGCAGGGCCTCCAGCGCCCTGCGGTTGTTTACCCTTGCGCTTGCTGTTGTAGCTGCCATCTAATTCTCCGCGATGGGCCCGTCGGACAGGCGGACCAGGGTTGCCAGGGGATTGGCCTGAGACCGGGACCGGACTTCGTCGGCAATACGGCTCATGAGAGCCTGGTATATTGAGAAGCCCTTGCCCCGGATGTCATCGTCCAGGAAGTCCTCGCCATTCAGTACCACCAGCAGCAATCCCTCAAGGCGGTCGGTGCCATCAATCAACTCCCGAAGCAGTTCGTAGTGATCCATGACGGCGGAACGGGTGTAGAAGCGCAGCCCGTCCCGGGGATTTCGACGCAGTGTCACTCGATTATCGTCCAGCAAAATGCAGGCGCCCGGGTAGCCCACGAAGCGAATCCAGTAAAGGAGGGATTCAAGGAAGTGCCGGGCGTTGGTACGGGCAATACTGTTGTAAATACCGTAGCGCCGGACGCTGCCGACGCGTCGGTTGGCGCCGGTCAGCCATTCCAGAAGCGGTGTTTCATCGCGACTCTGTCCGCCGGCCCCCATTTCGGCGAGACAGAGGTGCGTCATCGCCGCGCGAAAGTCCCGGGACATGCCTGCATTGCGAAAGACGGTGTTCTCTATTAGAG
>JAPPJA010000292.1 GCA_028874675.1 Chloroflexota bacterium | reverse complement strand
CGAGATGTTCCTGGACGATGAAGCTCAACCCCATCCAGCCCAGGATCACCACCAACGCGCCTGACGTGACGGCCCAGACCGTGGCCCAGGCCAGCCGGACGAACTCGTGGTCGTAGGTGAGGTTGGGCGGGGTTCCGGTAAGAATGTCTCCCATACTCAGCCGCACCCCCTACCCGCACTCGGATATTTCCGTTTGGGTCACACCCTCCAGCACGCCGCACAGGGTCCCGTGGACCCCCTGGATCACCCAGGCGGCGGCGGCTCTAGCCCAGCGGTCCGGGTCGAGAGCGCCCAGCACCCGGTCCCACAGCCCCTTGGGCTGGTGGACGGGAATCAGGGCGTGGAACACCTGGCGCTCGCCGCCGCCGGCGGGAGGAACGGCCAGCACCAGCAGGAATGCCTGCTCCGGGTCCAGGCCGGGCTGCTCGTCCAGGGCCGGGTACTCGAAGGTGTACTCCCAGCCCTCGGAGAGCCGCTTGCCGCTCCCCTGGACCCGGTAGGTGTTGGTGATCCACTCGCCGGTGTCGGGGTGGCGGATGGAGTAGTAGAGCTCGCTGACCTGGCGGCTGAAGACGGGGCGGGCGATGAAGTCGCCCTCCTTCTTCCGCTCCACCATCTGCCGGTCCCGGTTGACCAGCTGGATGTCGCCGGGCGGCGGGGACTGGGCCAGGGCAGCGCCGCTGGCGGGTAGGACCACGATGGCCGCCGTCAGCAGCGCCGCCGCCAGGAGCGCCGTCCGGCGTATCAGCCGGAATCTGGGTCTCTGCGTCAACTCGTTCACCTCTCTGCGGTCTCAGCGTGGGCGGTTCCGCCAACGCCGCCGGAGAGTGTGAACGGCCCGGGGGCCGTACATAACCTCCCATGGGGCACCACATATGTGGTCCCCTATAAGACCCTATGCAACCGGCCTCTTTCGTGATGTCATTGGGGTGTACAGGAATTTGACCTCAGTTGCATTTTTGCAAGTGGGCGGTTTCAAAGCTGAATCGGGGCGAAATCGCCCCCTACAGGAGGTGGAAAGTGAGCACATTGATGCCAGTCATTTTCCGGACCGGGGTGGCATCTTCCGTAGCTGGGAGTGGCATTTTTGCCAGTGGTCTCAGGGGCGGGTCAGTTGCATCTCTCACATTCAAAAGTTGCATTTTTGCAAGTCGTTGGCCGGGAGGGTTCAGCTATGAGTGACGGCAGGCCCCTGTTTGAAAAGAGCAAGAGCATCGAGGACGTGCAGCAGTTGAGGCTGCTGGTGCTGCTGGACGAGACGGTGCGGGACAAGGGGATCATGCAGGCGGCCCAGGACCTGAACGTGGACCACCGGACGCTGGCGGCCAGCCTGGAGTCGGGGAAGCTGTCGCGGCGGATGCGGGGCGCATTGGAGAAGGCGCTGCTGGAGGGCGGCGGGTCCCCGGCCCGGGAGCAGCGGGAGCGCAACGACGAGCTGGAGGGGCGGGTGTCGAGGGTTGAGGGGCAGGTCGGGGACCTGGGACGGGAGATGAACCAGGGGCTCACCGCAGTGCAGGGCGAGGTCAGGGAATTGAGGGAGGCCCAGGAGCGCGGGATGCAGCGCGTGGCGCGGCTGGAGCAAGGCGGGGATGCCAGAGACGGCGAGGAAGACGCGGAGTCCGAAGGCGCTGCGGCGGCAACACCGGCGCCGGACAACACGGGCAGACGCTCGCCACTCCGGCAGCGGCGCGAGTTTCCCGAGCTGGTTACCCCGGAACCCGCCGATGACGACGAGGCGGTCTTCGGCGCTGCCTGTGAATTGGTCAAGGAATGGCGGGAGTTGAAGGACACCCATCCCAGCCGGGGCAAGGGTACGGAGTGGTTGCAGACGGAAGAACGGCTGCTCTCGGTGGAGTTGGCGCTCCTGGAGGAGCACGGGCTGACCCTGCCGCCGGAGACCTATCCGTTGAAGGGCCTGGACCGCAGCAGCCAGGTCAACTGGCGGCGGAAGGCGCTGGAGGATACGCAAAAGGCCAGGAAACGGGGGGAGTGGCTCTTGGGGCTGCGGCGATTGTTGACGCCGGGGTTGTGGCGCCGGTAGCCGGCGTGGGAAGGAATTCCGGGTAACAGTCAACTTTCGGCAACTTTACTCAAGAAAACTGAACACTTTTGACGTTGGGGCCTCCGGGGGCTACCCAAGCGGCGGCGGACCGGGCGACAATTACACCGTTGTCTGGCTTTCCAGTGTTTCCCGCCCTAGAAACCTGGGGGCATCCCTCAGCCCGGGTCCGGTCTCAAGGATTGATTCGCTCTCCTTGAATGGCCGCCCAAGAG
>JAPPJA010000323.1 GCA_028874675.1 Chloroflexota bacterium | reverse complement strand
CAACCTGGTCAAGGCCTCCCAGGCAGAGGGACGCGAAGCCCGCTCCTTTTTCCACCAGGACATCCTCAAGGGCCGCAAGACCGAGGTGGACTACATCAACGGGCTGGTAGCCCGCAAGGGCCGGGAAAGCGGTGTGCCCACCCCCATGAACGACGCCGCAGTCACCATGGTCAAACGCCTGGAACGCGGGGAAATGGGGCCCGACCCCGTTAACGTCGGTAAAATGGAACGCGTAGCCCAGGGCCTCGAATAACCCCCGCCGAAAACAACAATCAATACCAATAATGCTATATATAAATGTCCTGAATCTACTACGGGTCTGAAAAAAGCCTTTGCTCCTCAACCGTAAAAGGCCGAAATGGGGGCGTTCCTCCTCCATCCCAAGCCGTTTTCCGGTTTGAGAACATCGTCCTTCTCGTTTCGGTGGCGTTCCCTGTAATCAGGCAAACCTGGTCCTTTCAGGTCTTCGGAGCCAGCCCAGAACTCTAATGGGCTGGCTTTCTTAATTTTCTTCCACAATACTTTACATCAAGAGTGCTGATGAGATAATATTGGTATATCGAGAGTAGCGTACGCATAAACCACATCAATGTTCTCGGGCAAACCGTCAACCTGAACGAGGGGAGCAACAGCCAATGGAATGGGCGATCACCAAGGCAGATCTGTCGCACAGCGAAAAAAGCGGGGTGGTCCGCTTCGTCGAAAGAATGGAGCGCGAACTGAGGAACGGAGGAACCCCCATTGAAGGCTTCCAGTTCCTCAATTCCCCCCTGGAAATGCTGCGTTTCACCCGCGAAATCGAGGAAGAGATCATGGCCAACCCCGAGGGAGCCGACCTCTACGTGGGCTTCCAGAACAGCGCGAAGCTGGCCAAGGAACGGCGCAGGTACCGCCGCATCATCCATGCCGGAGTCCGCCTTACCGCCTTTGGCGTAGGACCGGCCCCGGATTTCCCGACGGGCATTCACCCTTACTGGACATCCCTGAAGCCGGACCGCCATCTGCTGGTTAACCAGTGGTTCCTGGTGTCCAGCAACCCGGTCCCCATCGCCTTCGTGGGCTGGGAGACCTCTCCCCAGGACCGCTTCGGCGAGGGTGGCCTGACCGGGGAGGGCAAGAGCTTCGAGGGATTCGTCACCTCCGACCCCCGGGTCATCACCGCCCTGATCGAGTACCTGGACCACGTTTTCGCCGGCGCCAACCAGCCCGGGGACGAGGTGGCAGACCCGTTCTGCAAACTCCCCGATTCCCTGTGCATGGAGGTCGAGGACGATGCGGTGCCGGTAATGATGGGACGAGACCATTCCTCCCTCGTCCTGGATATTCCCGTCCGCCGCATTCTCGCCATAACCGACCTGCATGGCTCGGCGGAGTTCTACGGCCTGCGGGGCTGGGCCACCGAGCTGGCCATTGCCAATGCCAGCCAGCTGGTACTGTACGAAATGTCGGCCGCTTCCTACCTGGTCTCTCCCTACCCGGAAGAGCACCGGAAGCAGTGGCAGCGGATCCTCTCCTGGCGGGACCTGCTGCCCCTGGGGCGCGCTCCTTTGGCCCGCCAGCTGGCCCGCATTCAGGCCAGGGGTGTTGAGGCCGGGGCCATCCTGCCCACCACCCACGGGTTCAGGCACCTGGCGGAATGGGCCAGCCGCGAGGACATAGACCTCCTACTGCTACCCGTTTCCCTCGTGCGCCCTGGATTGCTGGCACGGCTGAGGGGGTACAGCCTGGATTCCTTGCTCGAACGCACCGACCGCCGGGTGCTGGTGGTCACAGATAGCGGGATAATGTGCGCCGCCAACGGCGAGGAACCCTCAGTCGTGCCGGACTTGAGCCCTGCGATAGCGGACGGAAGGGCTGCCTGGGCAGCGGGCTTCTAGCTGCCAGACCGAGGGGGACAAACCGGCATGCGCCCTCGGTGCCGGGGCGTCCCCCACCCATCGCCCGGCCATCGCGCCGGGCCTGCCTTTGCCCCAAAACCCGCCTGTGGGGCAAACCCGCCTTAAATGGAGGCGGACTCATTACCAGTTAAAATGTCAAACATAGCGTGCCGAAGCGCCTGAAAGCCTTGTCATCAGTCGGGTAGCGGGTGCGATTGCACGCTTGTGTGTTGGAATCCAGAGTCTTCGGCTTCGCTCAGAGTGACAATCGGTTAAGACGCAATTGCCCTGGCCAGCCCCCGCGGGTGTCCGTCAAATCCTTGGGGAATGCCTGGTGGGGCCCCGCTGCAGGCCGTCGCTGTAGGGGCGCAGGGCCCTGCGCCCCTACCTTCGCTTTCATTACCTGAGCCTATCC
>JAPPJA010000415.1 GCA_028874675.1 Chloroflexota bacterium | reverse complement strand
TACCTATCCTCCAACTTTCTCTATCTGTTCCCAAAATTCGGGATGACTCATGTCTTCGGGTCTGGTCCGGAATAGACCGGGGACAGGGACTAGATGTAGTCGGCGTCCTCGTCCATCATTCCGAGGTTGTCGGTAGCCTGGAAGAGGGACTTGACCAGCCCGTCCTTCAGTTCTGCCATCATTTCCTCGGTGACTTCGCCACCGGCAGCCGTGGCCTTCTGCTTGAAGACCTCGAAAGCGTGCTCGTCGGTGCCGCCGTGGGGCATATCGAAGAAAGCGGCGTCGAAGACGGGCATTTCGCCGGGGCCGAAGTAGCCCTTGCCTTCCAGGGTGTAGCCTTCCAGGTCGTGGGTGCCCTTGCCCAGTACCTGACCGGTCTCGGCATAGTGGTCCATGACGTTCTTCAGGCCATACTTCTGGATGGGGCAGACCTTCATGCAGATGCCGCAGCCCAGGTAGCGGGCCATGACGGGGCGGCAGCGCTTGAAGTAGAGCTTGTTCTTCTCAATTCCCCGCCACCAGATCTTGTCGCGCATGAGGGCGCGGCCGGGGCAGCGGTTCACGCAGACCTGGCACACCTGGCAGAAAGCGTGGATGCCGTAGTCCACGGGTTCGTCATAGCTGACGTTGGCGTCGGTGGTCAGACCGACCAGGCGGCAGCGGGAGCCGACGTGGGGAGTCAGCAGGTAGCCGCATGCGCCCAGCTGACCAGTGCCAGCAGCGACGTGCATGGGGATGTACGGGCCGGCGGAGTCGCCGGAGCCCATGACCTGCGCGTGATAGCCCAGGCTGCGGATGTAGTTACCCAGTTCCAGGGCCGCGGCGCCTTCGGTCCGATAGGTGCTGGAGTGCACGATCTCGGCGTCAACGCTGGGGATGGTCTGGGTGGGCTCGAAGTCCTGCTCGTAAGCAAGCGCAACGAAATGGGGATAATAGACCGTGCTGGCCTTCTTGCTCTGGAAGGTGTAGCGATGGTCAAAGGCGGTGATGCCGACTTCGACGAAGCCCAGTTCACGGGCCTTGGTCTTGATCAGCTCGCTGATGTCCTCGCCGGTGGGTTCCGCGGTGGGCTCCAGATCGGCGGTCATGCGGCAGGCCATGATCAAGGGCCGGTTGAGCTTTTCGTGCTCCTTCCGGATCTCGCGCATTTCGGCGTGCTGGTCGCGAAGGGTGTTAGCCCAGTCGCGGGAAGCGCGCTCGGTGATGTTGATGGATTCCAGCGGATATTCGCGGGCGTACCAGTCAACTTCGCGCGAAGTCATGGGGATACCAGGAACCGTTTCCAATTCCTCGGGGATGGGTATGGTTACTTCAGCCTCGCCCAGGTTCCGGCCCGGACGGACAACCTCGTGCCCAATCTTCAGCATACTGCTCCTCCTATAATTCTGCTTGACAGGCAAAAAGTTTACATTGGTGAAGTGAACGATAAAGGTTCTTTTTCCAATTGTCAACTATTGCAGTTTACGAAAGAATGGCATTCCTTTGAAAGCTCGCCGGTTACGAATTACGTCAATACCAGGCAAAATGGGCGCCGAAAAGATTCATTCCATTACCGAAGCCACCGGGGGCGAAAACCATCGCCGTGGGCGCCGGGTATGGGGCGGGGGAAAGGGGGTGCCTGCAACGGGAGGAGGCTTGATTACAGCCGGCGAGGTTCCCGCCTTCGCGGGAACGACGGAATGGGGCGCTGGGATACTTCTACCTTAAGTTTTGACGACAGCCACTAGCCAAAGTCGGGGCCATCCGGGCCGTCGCCGCCGTCGCCGTGGGCGACGCTGGAGGCCGGAGCCTCCCTGCGCTCGGGGACTTCGCGGGGCCCGGGAGCTGGACCGCGGAGGGGCTGAGAAGCAGCCCGGGCATCGGCGGCGGGACCGTGACTGTCGGCGAAGTTTATGGTGCGCATGGGGTAATTGATGACGATGCCGTCTTCGTGAAATCGCTGCTGTACCATTCGAATCAGTTCTGACTGGACCTCGAAGCTGGCCAGGCGGTCCCGAGCCTGGATGAACAGGTAGAAAATGATGTTGGATTCGTCGAAGGACTCGTAGGCGAAATAGGCGCCGTACTCCTTCACCGCCCGGGGGTCCGACTCCAGCAGCTTGGCCATTTCCTCGCGGCAGACCCGCTCCACCAGGTTCAGGTCGCTGTCCAGGCTAACGCCGCAGGTAAGGTAGATGTTCACCGCGGGAATGGGTCCCTGGAAGTTGGTGATGATGGTCTCGGCGAAACGGGAGTTGGGGACCACCACCAGGTTATTGGTCCAGGTGCGGAGGCGGGTGCTGCGCCAGCCCACATCG
>JAPPJA010000405.1 GCA_028874675.1 Chloroflexota bacterium | reverse complement strand
CCGCCATCCGGCCCAGGGGCAACGTGCACATGCCGCCAACCACCCTGGTGTGCCTGGAGAATACGCACAATCGCTGCAGCGGCGCCGCCCTGACACCTCAAGACACCAGGCGGGTGGCGGACATTGCCCACGAAGCGGGCGCCAGCGTCCACATGGACGGGGCCCGGATTTTCAATGCCGCCGTGGCCCTGGAAGTGCCTCCCAGCGAACTGGTAAAGGACGTGGACGACATATCATTCTGCCTGTCCAAGGCGTTGAGCTGCCCGGTAGGTTCAGTCCTTTGCGGCACTGAGGAATTCATCGGGGAGGCCCGCAGGTGGCGCAAGATGATCGGTGGGGGGATGCGGCAGGCCGGGGTATTGGCCTCCGCCGGCCTGGTTGCCCTGGACACAATGATTGATCGTCTGGCCGACGACCACGCCAATGCCCGTCGCCTTGCCCAGGGCCTTGCCAACATTGAAGGAATTAACGTGAACCCGGATAGTATCCAGACCAACATCGTGATTTTCGAGATCGATCCCTCCGTAGGCAGCGCCCCCGAAGTACTGGCTGCCCTGGCCGCGGCGGGCGTGAAGGTTACTCCTTCGCGGACTCAGACTCTCAGAATGGTTACCCACCGCCAGGTCGGCAGCGTTGAAGTGGAAGATGCCCTCTCACGGGTGGCTGAAGTAGTGGCCGATTTGAGGAAGGCCAACGCGCCTTAGCGCATATCTATGCCGGGTACTCAGTCACACCCGGTTCCCAATCATTCCTGAAAGACCGGAGCAACGCCTATGGCCGAAATAACCCTGGACAAATCCACTACCGCCCTGCTCATTGCCGACTTTTACGCCGAAATGATGAATTCGATCCCCCATGCCATCGAACGGGGAGTGGTAGCCCGTACCCAGGCCCTGCAGCAGGCGGCCAGGAATGCGGGAATAATGGTTTGCTATTCGGCGACGGTGTTCAGGCCCGGGTACCCGGAAATAAGTGAACGCAACAAGACCTTCAGCCAGCGCAAGGCATCGGGGCAGCCGGCCATCAGCGACCCGATTCAGGTAATACACGAATCCGTTACGCCGGTGGAAGGGGAAGTGGTCGCGGGGAAGCACCGGGTCAACGCCATGTTTGGCACCGACCTCGAAATGTCCCTGAGGGCCAATAACATCGAAACCCTGATAATCCTCGGCTACGCTACCAGCGGGGTGGTGCTGTCCACCACCCGCTATGCCTCAGACGCCGACTTCCGCCTGATAATTGTTGAGGATTGCTGTTCCGACCAGGACCCGGAAGTCCATGACTTTCTGACCCAGCGCATCTTCCCCAGGCAGGCGGACGTAGTTCAGTCGGCTGATGTGATTCAGGCTCTTTCGGCCTGATCCGCTCCGTCTTCCTGCCACCACCCGCGCAGGCGCTCGTCAATTTCCCTTTCCTTGCCTTCGGAGGAAGGGAAATAGTAGCGAGCATCACGCACCGAATCGGGCAGGTATTGCTGCTCGACGAAGTGACCGGGATGATCATGGGCGTACCGGTAGCCCTTGCCATAGTCCATTGCCCGCATCATACCGGTGACGGCATTGCGCAGATGTAGCGGCACCGGGTCATTGGGCCTCTTGCGCACGTCGTCCATCGCCCGTTCCAGCGCCATGTAGGCTGTGTTGCTCTTGGGCGCGGTTGCCAGGTAAACGGTAGCCTCCGCCAGGGGAATGCGCCCCTCGGGCATTCCGAGAAAGTGGACCGCCTGCTGCGCAGCTACCGCAACCGGCAAAGCCTGGGGCTCCGCCAAACCTATATCCTCTGAAGCCAGAATCACCAGCCGCCGGGCGATGAATAAGGGGTCTTCTCCGGATTCCAGCATTCGGGCCAGCCAGTACAGCGCTCCGTCGGGTGAAGACCCCCGTACCGACTTGATAAAGGCAGAAATAGTGTCGTAGTGTCCTTCGCCCGCCTTATCGTATAGCGGTGAACGCCGCTGAAGGGCATCGGAAATTATATCAACCGTTATGCGGCCGTCGCCGCTGCCCTGCGAGCTTATTGCGTAAGCGGCGGTTTCGAGGGCATTGAGGGCAACACGGGCATCGCCATTGGCAATGTTGACCAGGTGCGCCCGCGCCTCGGAGTCCAGCTTCAGGTGCAGCCCTCCCAGCCCCCTCTCACTGTCTTCCATTGCGCCATCCACAATGCTCCCTACCTGATCCTCCGTCAAAGCGTTCAGAGTGAACACCCGGCAACGGGACAGCAGTGGAGCATTGACCTCAAAGGACGGATTTTCCGTAGTGGCCCCAATGAAAGTGACCGTGCCGTCTTCCACATGGGGCAGAAT
>JAPPJA010000224.1 GCA_028874675.1 Chloroflexota bacterium | reverse complement strand
GTGGGACCTTCTCATCATACAAATGACAATCTACTCACTCATGCGATAACCCTGACCACAGCAAGAGCTCGGAGTTGGTGGAATTTCCGTGTTAGCCGAGGTGGTCCCACGGGCTTACGCCGTCATGCCGTCGCTGTCTGCCCGGGAACTCCCCACCGGCACTGAATTGCTGCTTCCGACGTTCCCCTCTTGCCAATCCGCATTGCGTCAGCCTACCGTCAAATGAAGTGGGTGGTACTCGGAAGGCCTCCGTCGGGCGCCGTCCTTCAAAATTCTTGACGTTTTTCGTTTCTACGGCCCCTGCCATATCTGCAGAAGACCTCAAAATTGCGGTCAGATCCCCCTCAACGACAAATCGCCAAGGTACAAAATGAGGTCAAATGAGATCACATGGCGGGGGAAAACAATTTTTTTGCCCCGGGCCGCCTTGGGACCATGCGCCTCGACGGCCTTCCGTACGGCCAGGAGGCCCGGAAATGTCGCCCCTTTGGCGAGGGCGTCGGCCAGCTTGCCAGCGGCAGGTTTAGCTTACCTGCTCCACTTCCTGGTAAAGGTGACCAGGAACATGGCAGTGATGAACAGGCCAATGAAGGACTCGATTCCGCCCACGCCCCGAGCCCAGGCGCTGGGGTGATCCACCCAGCCCCCGTAACCCAGGGTGGTGAATGAAACCAGGGAAAAGTAAAAACAGCCCCACACCCTCGAAAGAATGTCGCCCGATCCCACACCGGCGGAGTCCGGGCAGAAGAAGTAAAAGACGGCAAAGGACACAATAACCACGCTGGCCACAATGCAAATGCGGAAGGGCCGCTCTCCATATCCGAAAAGCGCTTCGAAGCTCAGCAGAAAAAGAAAATGAAGCAGGGCCTGCCAGTTGTCGGGCTTAAACAACAGCCAGGGCTTCCGCCAGTTCAGCCCCTGGGCAGTCCTGGCCCACGCCGCCCGGCGCCGGCATACCCACTCCCGGTACAGGAACTCCCCGGCCAGGTCCGAATATCCCCTGTTCTTGTACCAGACATGGAGCTGCCTGTAGGTGGACAGGGCGTTGTCATACAGGCCCATCCGCTCCCATTCACTGATGTAACCCTCTCCCCACTGGACCGAGCCCAGCTCAGTCTGGGCGCTGATGCGTGCCGCCAGCAGGTAGGCTCCCTCCAGGTTGGCCCGCATCAGGAATGCACCCCGCAGGTCGGCCCGGAACAGGTCCGACTCCCTGAGGTCCGCCCCGAACAGGTCGCAGTCCTGCAGGTCTGCATAGCCCAGGTCGGCGCCCCGCAGCACCGCACCCTTGAGCTTCAGACCCGACAAGTCTGCGGAGTTCAGGTTGCGAAAGGACAGGTCCAGGCCCTCGCCCGTACCTCCGTTGGCACAAATCAGCCCGACCACATCCTCTCGGGACAGCGGCTCCGACCCGGCAATAACGCCGGTGCGGCCCTGCGCCGTAAGCCACCGGTCCACCAGGGTCGCAGAATGTGCCAGGGGCAAATCCACCAAGGGTCAACCTCCACTGGTATGCCTGGAAAGTGGGATCAGGTTGTCGAGGGCAGCGCAGGCTTGGTCTGCGCCGCTAACCGGCATGAGTCCTGGGGCGATATGGGGCGGGTCAGAGTCCGGTCTCTCCAGTTCTTTCCAGGTTGACGGAATTAATTACGACATAAGCATGGCCAACAGGACCGGGAACCCTCCCGGTCCTGCGTCATCCAATAATAGCCATCTGCCTGGTCAAGGGAAATACCCGGACGGGGTATGCGGAGCAAATTACCTCGTTTAGCGGGGTAAATATATACTTGCCCTGCCCTTCTCAAGTCACCAAGAGGTACCTGGGGGATACTCTTCAGACGGGCAAGGGTGACTGATTGCACCCTGGCAATTCTCTGCAGCCGGCTCGGTCGCGACGGGTGTTCGGACTGCCCCATGGGGCGACAACTGAACCAAAGCCAAGGTGGAACGTGCACTTGCCATTGACCGTCTTTCCGGCGCAGGCCGGAATCCAGCATGGTTTGGAACAAGCCGACGCAATCAAGGTGGGAAACTCCACCTGCCGGCGAAAGTCGGTATGACGCTGACAACCCTGCGAATCCCTGTAGAAGTAGCTTTCATTTTGGCTTCTGGTTCGCCGGCTGGAGAGGGAGCGGAGCCTTCCACCTGGGCATCCTCCATCAGATCGGTAAGAGCCATGCCGCACTGGCAAGCGCCATAGGGGCAGTGAGGAGAGGCTTCCCTGTGGCCGTGGTTGGTTGCCATTGCCGGTCGCAGCCTCCTAATACTACAACGACGAGTTATGCTGGTAATATGAAGGGATGAAACAAATGGTC
>JAPPJA010000556.1 GCA_028874675.1 Chloroflexota bacterium | reverse complement strand
CCCACGGCTTCCACCACGTCGGTGGCTATGCCGAGGAGATCGCCGAGGTAGCGGAGGACTAATGACAACCGTCGAAGAACAACTGTTTATGACCGAAAAAGAGGAGCTGATCAGCGGCAGCGAGGCCGTAGCCATTGCCTGCGCCCTGGCCGACGTTGACGTGATCACCGCCTACCCCATCCGGCCCTACGACACGGTTATGCAGTATGTGTCCCAGCTCAAGGCCAATGGCGCCTTCGACTGCGACTTCATCGTGGCCGAAAGCGAGCACTCCCAGTTCGAAATTGTGAAGCACGCTTCCTCCGTTGGCGCTCGCACCTTCTGCGGCTCCAGCGGCGTGGGCTGGTTTTACGCCTTTGAGGCCATCGCCGTTACCGCCGGTCTTCGCCTTCCCGTGGTAGCCATGGTGGGCAACCGCGCCCTGGACGACCCCGGCGCCTTCGGTGTAGAGCACAATGACGCCCTGGCCGTCCGCGACCTGGGCTGGATGCTCTACTGGGTCACCACGGCCCAGGAAGCCCTGGATATGGCGCTCATGGCCTGGCGCATCGCCGAGGACCCCCGGGCCTTCCTTCCCATGGCCCTCAGCTGCGACGGGTCCTTCCTGACCCACTCCCAGGCCATCGTAAATGTGCCTACCCAGGAGCAGGTCAACAAGTTCCTCCCCGGCTACCAGCGGGGCCAGATGCAGCTTCACCCGGACAACCCCATCACTGTTGCTCCCCAAGTAAACGAAGACTGGCTGATGGAAATCCGGCGCCAGTCCAACGAAGCCATGAGCAGGACTCCCGGCGTCATCAAGGAAGTGTACGAAGAGTTCAAGCAGGTATTCGGCCGGGGCGACCCCAGCCCCTTCCTGGAAGAGTACATGACCGACGACGACCCCGATATCATCCTGATGGGTATGGGCACTCTGGCGTTGCCGGTACGGGTGGCCATCCGCCGCATGCGCGAGCAGGGCAAGAAGGTCGGCTTCGTCCGAATGAAGTTCTTCCGCCCCTTCGCCACCGAAGAGGTACAGGAAGCGCTGGGCGGCGCCAAGGCTGTGGCCGTCATTGATCGCGACTACTCATTCGGTTCCCCCTCCTCCGGCGGGGTGCTGTTTAACGAAGTCCGAGCCGCCCTGTATCCCCTGGATAAGCGCCCCCATGTGGTAAACTTCATTGCCGGACTGGGTGGCCGCGAAGTCCGCGTTCGAGACGTGGAAGAAATGGTGGAAACTACCCAAAAGGCCATCGATACTGGTAAAGTAGAACAGGAATGCAACTGGATCGGAGTGAGGGAGTAAGAATTATGACGCTAGTACGGGATCTCCCCCAGGTTCGGGGTGTAAAGAACATACCTATACAGGAAGGTTTCACTTCCGGCCACCGCACCTGCCAGGGTTGCGAGTCGGCGTTGACCATGCGGCTGATGATCAAGGCCGCCGGCCCTCGCACCATCGTTGTGGGCAGCACGGGCTGCATGTATGTGGCCAATACCACCTACTACAGCACCCCCTGGGTGGTGCCCTGGATGCACACTCAGCTGGGTTCCTCCGGCGCCGCCGCTACCGGCACCGCCGCCGGGCTGGCTTCCATGATGCGCAAGGGCAAGATGAAGGACGAACCCATCAACGTCATCGCTTTCTGCGGCGATGGTGGCGGTGTGGACATGGGCCTGGCCGGTATTTCCGCGGCCCTGCAGCACGAAGAGTACAACCTGCTTATCCTTTGCTACGATAACGAGTCCTACGCCAATACCGACATCCAGGTGTCGGGCAGTTCCCCCTGGGGCGCCAACTCCACCTTCAGCCCTCCGGGCAAGGTTCACCGGATCATGAACCGCCGCTGGAAGAAGAACACGGCTCCCATGCTGGCAGCCGGTCACCCCAGCTGCCGGTACGTGGCCACCGCCTGCGCCTCTTACGGCCTGGACTTCACCAACAAGATCCGCCGGGCCCTGACCATTGGCGGTCCCACCTTCATCCACGTCATTGACCCGTGCCCCAAGGGCTGGGACTACGACCCCAAGTATTCCCACGAGCTGGGCATGCTGGCCGTAGAGACGGGCCTGTGGGTCCAGTACGAGATCGCTGACGGGGAACTGACCCTCAGCGGCCCATCCCGGGCCATTCAGAGTGGCGTGCGGGCCCGCAAGCCGGTGCAGGACTACCTGCAGCGCCAGGGCCGCTTTGCCCACCTCACCGAGGAAGACCTCCAGTTCTTCCAGCAGCGCGTGGACGAAAGCTGGGACGAGTGGTGGCTCCCCGGCGTAGTCCCCTTCAAGAAGCCCGAGGAATAGGGCAGGGTTGTAATAGAGTCCGGTAACCTCAGCAGAAA
>JAPPJA010000204.1 GCA_028874675.1 Chloroflexota bacterium | reverse complement strand
AAGAAAGAGGGGCGGGAGAATTCCCGCCCCAAAACCAATTACCAGATTCCCGAGTCGTTTATTCAACGCCGGCAACGGCAGGCTCCACTTCCGGCCCAGGCGCCGCGTCGCCGGGTCCGTCGGAAGAGACCACCGCGGCATCCTCTTCGACGGCCTCCCCCGAAGACTCCGCCTCCGTGGACACGGCGTCCGTGTCCGGACCCCACTGGCTAACCACCGCTACCTTCACCAGGGGATTGGAACGGTTCAGGTTGAAGGTGCGGAACCGGCGGCTGCGTCCGGTCTCCTCGTTCCTTTCCTGGTGCCAGTCGCGAAGGAACACTTCCTTGTCCCCCAGCTCCCGCAGCAGGCGGGTGACGTAGGTGCGGGAATAGGTGCGTCCGCCCCAGCGGCTGGTAATCTCCGGGTGTTCCGCCTCGAGACCCTGCTGGAGAGCGCCGCAGATTTCACTGAGCAGGAAGTTGAATGCCACGTGGGAAATGCCTTCCTGGTGTTCCAGCATATCAGCCATAATCACCAGGTCCGCGATTCTCCGCCCGTCCTGGCCGTCGCCCGGGCCGCGGGGCAGCTCGAGCTGGGCCAGGGTCTCCTCGAGAACCCTTTCCAGTTCCGGACTGATGGCCGGGGCTGGCGCATCTTCCTCAACCATTTCCGTGGCATCGCTGGCGGCTTCAATCTGTTGTTGGTCTTCACCGGTTACGGAAATGGGATCGGATGATGCGGCGGCTTCCGCTTGGGGCGCTTCGGGCTGGGCTTCTGCCACAGCCTCGGGTGCGGCCTTGGCCCTGGACCTGGAGGTCCGGCGGCCGGTCTCTTTGCTCCCGGTCTGCTTGCTTCCAGCCTCTTCGCTCTCGGGGGCGGCCGGGGCGTCTGGCTCCGTGGCTGTATCGGCGGCCGTATCGGGAACAACTTCCTCACCGGCGGCTACCGACTCGATGGCCCCTTCCGCAGGCTGGGTTTCGGGCATGGCCTCTTCCGGAATTGTCTCGTCGGCCCGAATGACCCAGTCCACCAGGCCCACGGTTACCAGCTTGATGTTCCCCTCCTCGGCGGTACGGAGCATCAGCTTCTTGAACCCGGAAAAGCCGAGTTTCTTTTCATCGAAACCGGGGACGCGCCGCATGATGCGCTGCTTCAGCGAGGTCAGCAGCGGCGTCCGGCCGGCCTGCCGCTCGGAGCGGACAACGTCCTCGATTACCCGCATCACGTCGGCAAGCTGCTGCCGGCTGGAACTGCTGGCCCTGGAGGAGCGGCCCATGGCGGGAGCGGGTTCGGGGGCCTGCTGAATCTCCGGGTCCACGTCAATGTCGTAGAGAATCAGCCCGTCCACCTGGTCCGCCAGCCGGCGGGAGGTGCTCCAGGACACGCCGATGATAATGACGCGCTTGCCAATGGCCCTGAGCGAGTTAATGACGTGAATGAAGTCGGAGTCGCCCGAAACCAGCACATAGGTACCGATGTTGGGGTAGGAGTGGGCGCACTCAATGCAGTCCGCCGTCATCTTCACGTCCACGCTGTTCTTGACCCGGGTGGTCCGGGAGTTCATCGCGGAAGGGCTGCCCAGGGGGAGGCGGGTGGGAACATAGACCGGCTCAATGCCGGAAGCGTAAAGGGCAGGGGGGTCAATTATGAATTGGCTGGCCCCTTTTAGCTCAGGAGACCTGGTAACCCAGTCAGCGTAGGCCTTGGCCACCACCACCCGCCCGTGGTTGGCGACCTCTTCCTTGAGAGCGCTCACGTTAGGCGCCCTGTTGCCGCCGGCCAGGCTGATCTTGAAGTTTTCCCAGTCTATGAATAGGGCTACGTCATCTCCCGAAATGGGGTGTCCGTTTGTAGTTATGATAAGCTCACATCTCCTGTGAAGCCTTGGTGATGCCTACTTCGAAAGTTTAGTCTCCGGCGTCAATCGCGTCAACAACGCCCGCCGACCGGAATTGCAAGTTTTGCTGTTAACTGCCAGGCGCGCCCATAGGATGCCCCGTTGGGGGAGTTGATTTCCGGAATATCTGCCGGCGTCAGGACAGACTGGGCCTTAACAGCTGATCCGGTACTTGTCCGCCAGGCAGCGGGACCCAGGCAGGGGCTTCCAGCAGGGAAGTTGGACCCTTCGCCAGGTTCAAGGCGGCAGGAAATTCTGTGGACAGCCCTGGCGCAATTAGAGCGGACATCATAATGCGCTTGCCCGCGGGGGAAGAAGGGAGCATTTCATTTCAGGTGGTAGCGCAAGGGGAGAATGGTCGAAATGCAGTCAGGTCGGACTTGAAGCCAGCCCCTACCTCTACTATAGGCCATCTGGCTCGCGCTACCTCGAGGACTTGGGCGG
>JAPPJA010000455.1 GCA_028874675.1 Chloroflexota bacterium | reverse complement strand
CGGCTACGCAGTAGGTGTACTTGGAGGGCGCGCCCTGGGTGGACATGTCCCCCACGCCCGGGTAGCCGCCGCCGATGTTCAGCAGGGCCAGCCGCACCGCCCGCCCAATCGTTGCGTTGGCCCGCCAGCCCGGCCCGTACGCCCCCGAGGAACTGTTCATGCCCAGCTTCTGCCGGATGGGACCGTTGACGATGAACAGAGGCGCACAGGAGTGAGTGGTGGCCTGGATGGCATAAAGATTGAAGGCCGGGTCACTCATGGCCGACACACCGGCCACAATGACGGGCAGGTACTCGGGCAGGCAGCCGGCCATGACCGCGTTGATGGCCAGCCGCTCTACGGTAGCGTCGCCCCAATTGGGCGGAAGCTGGGCTACCACGCGGCCAGGGTCCAGGGAAACCGACGCCAGCATGGCCTCCACCCGTTCGGCCGTCGGCGGCGTAATGGGCAGACCGTCACTCCAACCCCGCTCCAGGTAGAGGTCCTGGATGGCGTCGTAGTCATCGGGCAGGTCAATACGCTGGGCTTCCAGTTGCGCCAAGGAATGCCTCCGTTATCAAATGGGATATCATGAAGTGGGAAACTGCGAAGGGACAGCCTGGTTCCTGGTCAGCGCCGCCACGATGGTTTCAAAGAGGGCTTCGGCCTTGACAGCGGCGGTCTCGGGCGCCACTCCCCCTATGGGATGGGGCGCTATGGCCATGGGCAGGTCGGGCATTCCCAGCGACCGACGTTCCACTTCACCCAGCCGCTGGAACAGGTGGCTGCACACTGTAACCGTGGCAACGCCCCGTCGCTCCAGTTCCACTGCGTCGTGGATACTCCACGAGGTGCAGGACCCTCAATCGCCCAGGCCAACCACGGCCACCTGCACTTTGGCGGCCAGTTCCTCGATTACCTGCGGTTCCGCCGGAATGGAGGCGGTGGGCTTGCGCCGGTAGAGCGCTTCCGGAATTTCGTACTTCTCCCGCAGCAGCTGTTCCACCCGCCCGAACAGCACATCACCGTTGGGCTTGCTGTTCCAGAGGAATCCCACGCTCATCCCCCGCAGGTCTTCCGGACGCGAGGCCATCTCCGTCCGCAACTCCCGAGGCGGCGCGGTGGGATTCAACACCGTAATCTGGCCGTTAGCTGCTGAGGACATAGGCAAATCTCCTGGCGACAGTTGAGGTTCCGGAACCGGTGACAATATCGACCATCTATTGTATGGCGGCCCTGTTGCTAACTTCTGGCCCTGAACCAGTCTCAGCTCTCAAACTCATGCATTCCAGGACTGGCGCAGGCGAGCTACTCTCTTCGGCCTCCAGTATACTCGATACACCAGGCTGCGCCGACTTACGACCAACCTTGACTACCGCCCGATATGTAGGTGATAGAGTAACCCTGGCGATGCCAGGCGCCTTCCCGCTCCCTGAATCATTGGGGCGCCGCGGACATATTCGAGGAGATACCGCCATGCCTGACCATGACAATCCCGCCCACGACCCCTTCACCCGACACAGTATCCAATGCGCCGGGGTCGAACTCTCCTACGTGGACACCGGGGCAGATGCGGGTGCGGATGCCGTTGTGTTCCTCCACGGCAACCCGACCTGCGCCTACCTGTGGCGGAACATAATACCCCATCTGGAGCCGCTGGCGCGCTGTCTGGCTCCCGACCTAATGGGTATGGGCGACTCAGGAAAGGCTCCGGATGGCTCTTACCGGTTTGTTGACCACCGCCGTCACCTGGATGCCTGGTTTGACGCCGTGCTGCCGGAGGGTCCGGTAACCCTTGTGGTCCACGACTGGGGTTCAGCCCTGGGCTTTCACTGGGCCTTTCGCCACCAGGAACGCATCAAGGGCGTGGCCTACATGGAAGCCCTGGTGCGTTCCCTCACCTGGGAAGAATGGCCTGAGGCGGCTCGCCGGGTATTCCAGGGCTTCCGCTCCACGGCCGGCGAGGAGATGGTCTTGACCAATAACGTCTTCGTGGAGCGGGTATTGCCCGGAAGCACCCTTGAAGGCATCACCGATGAGGCGATGGCTGTTTACCGCCGCCCCTACCTGGAGCCGGGCGAATCTCGCCGCCCAACCCTTTCCTGGCCCCGGGACATACCCATTGACGGCGAGCCGGCGGACGTGGTTGCGATAGTCCAGGAATACGCGGACTGGGTGGCCCAGTCAGGCATTCCCAAGCTGTTTATCAACGCTGAACCAGGGGCAATATTGACCGGCGCGCAGCGGGAGTTCTGCCGGTCCTGGCCCAACCAGCAGGAGGTAACCGTGCCGGGCGTCCACTTCATTCAGGAAGACTCGCCGAAGGAGGTTGGAGCAGCCATAGC
>JAPPJA010000182.1 GCA_028874675.1 Chloroflexota bacterium | reverse complement strand
CCTCCATAGGGGCGAGAAACGATCGATTCGAGTCTTTGGGGATGGACTGGGTTTTGGGAGCAGGTACTTCCTGCTGGGAGAGGGAATAGCCTTGGAATCGCCCAGGACAATCGGTGGCAGCGGAGCGGAAATTCAAGTTGTGGTGGAAGGCGGCGCAACCTTGGGTTCGAGGAGTCTGTTCGTTGAGAAAGGGGATGCCCTGGCGGCCTTGAGCGGGGGGTTGGACGTGACGCGTCCAGGCCCGGAGGTTTCCGGCATCGCTCCCCGTTCGGGCCCACGTGCGGGGGGAACTCCCGTAACCGTCACCGGTTCGAACTTTGATCGCGACGCCATAGCGAGCCTGGACGGCATCCCCCTGAGCGAACAAAAATGGCTGAACTCGGGGATGATTCAGGGGACCACCGGGCCCAATCGCTGCGGTTCTTACACCCTGCTGGTGATCAATCCCGACGGCAGCAGCGACCGCCTGGAATCGGCCTTCGATTCCGTATCGCCCGCGCCCACCATCGCTTCCCTGACCCCCGCGTCAGCCGAGGTCACGTCTCTGGTCACCATCTCCGGGCGCAACTTCGATCCGGTAGCAGAGTACAACCGGGTTCGCTTCAATAACCATCCGGCGGAAGTAATCTCGGCAACGGCAAGCCGGATCGTCACGCTGGTTCCCTTCGGCGCCACCAGCGGTCCGATAACAGTGGAGGTCTGCGGCAAGGTTGCCACCAGCGGCGAGTTCACGGTGCTGCCGTTGCAGCCCAGCCGCAACCGCCCTCAGCCGAAATTTTCCTACCTGAATCTGAGCCGGGACCCGGAAGCTTCCCGGTTGGAGTACCGGGTGGACGAAGACGAGGACAGAACCCCCGACGACTCCATCGCCAGAGTCCCCCTGCCCTTCAAGTTCGTCCTGTTCACCAGGGCGTTTCCCGAAGGGAGTCCGGTCAACATTTCCACCAATGGCTGGATCTCGCTGACGCCTTCGGTGGGGGGGACGGCCGAATGGGAGAATGGCCGGCTTCCCGGACACCAGGTGCCCCGTCCGGACCGTTCCGTCGGCCACATGCCGGCCAACCTGATCGCCCCCTTCTTTCACGACCTGGTAGTCGGAGAGACCGACAGCGGGGTCTACACCCGGGTGCTGGGGGAGGCTCCCAACCGCCGCCTGATTGTGGAATGGAGGAACTTCAGCACCTATGACGATGAGGAAGACCCACGACCGGATTATGCGACACGGCTGACCTTTCAGGCGGTGCTTTACGAAGGGAGCAACGACATCGCCTTTCTCTACCGGACCCTGCAAGGGCCGTTGACCCAGGGCGACAGCGCTACCATCGGTCTTCAGAACGACCGACGGGATCAGGCCATCCAGTTCGGTTTCAACCGGCCTCGCCTGTCCGAGGGCAGAAGCCTGTTCTTTCGATTCAATCCCGGGGACGGCAGCTATGCCTTCGAGCACTTTCTGCCACTGGTCACCGACACCGAGGAATTCCGCACCAACCTGGGGCTCACTGCCGACCTCCTCTCGGGGGCCACGGTTCGGCTGACACTGTTCGACCCCACCGGCCAGCCCCTGGGCTCCCGGACCGAAAGCGTTCCCTGGAGAGGATTGATCCAGCTCAACCACCTGGTCCGCCGCCTGCTCGGCGCCGGGTCCAGTAAGCCCTCCAACATTACCGGTTCCGTCCTGGTTGCTTCCGACCAGATGGTGTTCCCCTACGTCACTCAGATCGACAACCGGTCCAGCGACCCCAGCCTGGATCTTGGAGCCATGTCGGGCGGCACCCGGTTGGGGATTCTTTCAACAACTTCGGTGAACCAGTTTCGTTCTTCCCTGGCCGTTCTCAATGTCGGTGACGCCACGGCCGAAGTTACGCTGCTGCAGCGAGACTCGCGCGGAAGGCTGCTCCACCGCCAGGAGGTCACGATTCCCTCGCGGGGATTGTTCCAAAGCCGGGACCTGCATGCCGACTTCGGGATCGCCAAGGTCTCCGGTCCTCTGGAGATCCTGTCGACCAACGGGGTGCCGCTGATCGCCACTTCCCGCGTGTATGCTCTCGATTCCGGTACCAGCGGGTTCTTCCGCGGACTGGACCTGGAGCATGCTTCCAGTCTAGCGGTCATTCCCATCAGTCGTGAGAACGCGGAATTTCGCAGTAACCTGGGGATCGCCAATCTCACCGAGGATCCAACCAGAGTGCAGGTCCAACTGTTCGATTCCGCGGGGACGCGCCTCGGGATGACCAGTGAGCAGGTGCCGCCGTTCGGCCTGGTCCAGTTGAACCGGGTCAACCGGCGACTCTCCGGTTTCACCTCCATGACGTGAACCAGCGGCAGCGAG
>JAPPJA010000347.1 GCA_028874675.1 Chloroflexota bacterium | reverse complement strand
CCATTTGTTTCATCCCTTCATATTACCAGCATAACTCGTCGTTGTAGTACTAGGGTGGGGGTGAAATTTTCGCGAGAGGCCCGGTGGCCCAGTACAGGGTTCGTCTCACCGATTGAAGCGGACCAATGCCTCCCCAATAGTCGAAAGGCCCCGATGCCCGTTCAGGGTCTTTCCAAAATCCCCTACTTCTTGAGGGTGGGAACCGCAGCTTGAGGGTGGGAACCGCAGCCCAGCAGGATTGCATTTATGGGTTCGGGGTCCCTGTCCCCGCCATTCCGGCGCCGGGCATTCTGGACTCTCCCCTTTTTCCTCACCTATAATTTCTACACTTCTCCCAGGAGTTTCAACGATGGCCGTATTCCGTCCTTTTCGTGGTTGCCGGTATGTGCCGCAGAGTGCGGGCAACCTGGCAGACCTGCTATGCCCACCCTACGATATGATCGGCCCCGCTCTCAAGGAATCGCTGCAGGAACTCAGTCCCTACAATGCGGTGCACCTGGAGGGTGGTGAACAGCCCGACCCCGTGGATCCGGAAGCCGGGTACCGGAGAGCCGCCTCCCTCTTTCGACAGTGGCTGGAGCAGGGCGTACTTCGGCGGGAGGATTCCCCTTCCTTCTACCTGATGCGGCACAGCTACCAGGACCAGGGAGAACTCAAGCAACAGCTGGGCCTGTTTGGCGATGTTCTGGTCGAGGATTACGGCGACGGGTCGGTGCTTCCCCACGAGTTTACCCGGGAACCGGCGGTGATGGACCGGGTGTCTCTTCTGCAGGCCTCCATGACCCAGTTCAGCCCCCTTATGACCCTCTACAGGGATGCCGACAACGAGCTGAAGCCGCTGCTGGACCAGGTAACGTCGGGCGAGCCGGACGTCCAGTCTCCCGGCAATCCCAGTTGCAATATAGGGTCGCTGGACCTTTGGCGAATTAACGACCAGGGCCTGCAGGAACGGATAACCGGGTTCTTTGAGGGACGTCCGGTCTTCCTGGCCGACGGCCATCATCGCTATGAAGCGGCCCTGCGTTACAGAAAGCTGCAGGAAGCCGCTTCAGGCGGGGAGGTCGATGCCGCCAGCAACTACGTCATGATGTCCCTTACGGAGTTCAGCGACGCGGGCCTGCAGTTGCTTCCCTACCACAAGGTGATTGGCGGGCTGTCGGAGCAGCAGTTGGCCCAGCTAGAGGAGGGCATTCTGGAACTGTTCGAGGCCGAGCCCGTTGACCTGTCCCAGCGCGGCGGGGGAGAGGGCCTGGGCCGCATGGTGATTGAACGCGGTCAGGGACGCCACTTGGTCGGGCTGGTCGGGCCACAAGCCGGTCAGGCCAGGCTGCTCACCTTGCGCTCGGGGGTTGACTGGAAGGGTTGGGGGGAGTTGGCGGTATCCGAGGCCTGGGTGCTGGACGAAAAGGTCATCAAGCCCCTGCTGGGCGACTCCCTGGCCCGCCACGTTGACTACAGCCACGATGCGGCGCGTACGGCGGCCATGGTCACCGATGGTTCCCAGCAGCTGGCATTCCTGCTGAAGCCCTTTCCCATGGACGCTTTTGAGGCCATCGTCGGACGCGGCCAGCGGCTGCCGTCCAAGTCCACCTTCTTCTACCCCAAGCTGCCCACGGGCCTGGTAATTAACCGGCTGGACGGGACGATTTAGGAATTAGGAAAATCCTGAATTCCGCTCAAAAAGCGCCAGGGCTGGCGGCAGTGGACCAGGTCCCCATCCCTGGCAGGCAGGTGTGGAGTCGCGCCCCTGGAGGTCCGCGACGCGGGGAACCTGCCTAAAGCCCCTCGTGCCGTTCCTGGTAGCGGGAGGTTATAACCTGCTCTGCCAGCCGGCTGTGCTCGGCGATGAAGTACTCCAGCCGCCGGACCTCGGCCAGGCCTTCCAGCGTTTCGCCCTGCAGCCGCATCTGGCGCTTCAAGGAGGACAGAGACTTCTTGGCTTCGTCAACCTGCCTTACCGACTCCAGGGCGGCCAGCTCCTCGGTGGCGGTCTTCTTGATAGCCAGCAGCCTGCGCTTGGTGGCTTCCGTGTCTGCCAGCCGCTCCTCTATCTCTCCCATCGATGACAAGGAAACCTCCAGGGGGGTGCGGCCGTAAATTACCTGGCGCGGCAGCCGCTGCAACTGGGTCCGGAACTGGGATATGAGGGTGTCCAGCTGCTGCTCCTTGTTCTGCAATTCCGCCAGGGTCATGCGCAGGGTGGCCATGGTCTGCTGCAACTGGGACATTGACATAGGTAAAACCCTGTAAACGGTTTCGGGCCTGAACCGGCGCCCGACCGGTCGGTGGAAGTATTAAAAATGCCCCTTGGCATTATCGCGAAGGGTTGGGAC
>JAPPJA010000186.1 GCA_028874675.1 Chloroflexota bacterium | reverse complement strand
GAGCCGGTCGTCGGCATAGCGGGCCAGGTCCAGCCAGTGGCGCCCCCAGCGCTCCCCGTAGCGTGGATCCGCCAGCAGGCGGTCCACCAGGGCTTCGTAGGCGTTGGGGGAGGTATCGCCGGCAAAGGCCTTCACTTCGGCCGGCTCGGGCGGCACCCCCAACAGGTCGAAGAACAACCTGCGGATCAGGGTCCTGCGGGAGGCGGGGGGCGCGGGTGAGAGTCCCTCTTCCTGCAGGCGTTTCAAGATGAAGGAATCGATGCCGTTCCGGGCCGAGGGCGAGTCCTGTGCCTCGGGAGGTGACGCGGCAACGGGTTTGACGTAGGCCCAGTAGGGCTTCTCCGGCGAGGCTGCTTTGGGAGTAACTGAGAGCCCGCCGATCCATTGCTCGATGAGTTCGATCCGATCCTCGGAGAAGGCCCGGCCCAGGGGCATGCGCGGCTCTATCTGGCCGCGCAGCACCTTGATCAGGGGGCTCTGCTCGGGGGCTCCCGGCATGACGGCGGCCCCGTGGCGGGCGCCTCCCGCCAGAACCGAGTCCAGGCTGTCCACCGAAAAGCCGCTGGTTCGTGTGTGGCGGTCGTGGCAGGGAAGGCAGTTCTCCTGCAGGACCGGCAGCACCTGGTCCTGGAAGTCCGTGGAGGCCCCATCCGGAACCCCGGCCATCAGCAGCAGCGCTATAGCCAGGCAGGCTCCCGCCAACTTCCTGCGGGCTGTCCGAAGTGGGCCGGAATGTGGCGACGGCTTGTGCATCCACGCTCCCCGCGCCCGTCCCGGGCGGCGAGACCGGGCTACTGACGAAGGATAAACCAGAATATACAAAAGCCCCGGATCAATGTCACTCCCTTTGAGAATTGATCCCAGGCGCCTTTCAGCCAAGGCCACCAGGGTCACGCCAATGAGGAGAATAAGCACGCCCACGCCCTTGGGAAGGGGAAGCGGCTCCTTGAGCCAGAAGATGCCCAGCAAAGCTCCCAGGGGAATGCTGACCTGGCGGAAGGCCACCACGTAACTGACGTTGTGGCTCCAGGTCATGGCGGCCAGGATGAGCACGTAGCCCAGGTTGATGCCCAGCCCCAGGGGAATGTAGATGCGGGCCCTCCGCCGAATCAGCTCCAGAAAGGTGGCCCGCTCCGGCTTGCGGGCCAGCACCACCGCCGCCTGCAGAGCGCTGGAGGAGAGGGCCCACAGGGCGGCGTAGACCAGGCTGGCCTCCAGGTTGGATAACGGTCCCGACCGCCCCGAGACCAGCAGCCGCAAGGCCTGCTCGTCGGCGATGGAGTAGGCGGTGGTGGCCAGGGCCGCCAGCAGGGCCGCCAGGAAGACGCGGCTGAGGTAGTGGCTGCCCTTGAGGTCGGTCATATGCCTCATGGGCAGAAGTATGCAGCCCGCCAGCACCAGCACGATGCCGGCTAGGCAGGCGGGGCTGATCTCCGCGCCCCGTCCCAGCAGGAACATGACCGCCACGATAAACAGCGGGGAGGATCGGGAGAGGGGATAGGCCAGGGAGAGGTCCCCGGAGT
Source organism: Chloroflexota bacterium (assembly GCA_028874675.1). Classification (GTDB taxonomy): domain Bacteria; phylum Chloroflexota; class Dehalococcoidia; order Lucifugimonadales; family UBA3495; genus Bin22. The sequence continues at coordinate 812 of JAPPJA010000186.1, read as the reverse complement.
TGTAGGCGGCGGCCAGGCTGCGGTAGTAGATGACGGTGGCGCAGCCGCTGACCGTCAGCAGCGGCCACAATTCCGCTAGAAACGCGGGAATTTTCGGGATATGGTAGGCCAGCCCCGGCAGCAGGCAGAGGCAGCCCACCAGGTTGGCGGCCAGGAAGAGGGCGCCGCTGGGTTGGCTTCGCTTGCCGAGGGTGTTCCATCCCACGTGAATGACGGCGGAGACAAGGATCAGCAGCAGGGCGATGGGTTGCATGGAGTCGGTCGGCGGGCCGGGTCGGGTGCAATCGGGCCCGGAAGATTATACCGAACGTTTCCAGCAACCCGGCTGAGGGCGGAATCGGGGGAACAGGTATGGAAAAGGAGCTTGCCGCCATTCGGCGCTGGGAGGGGACTGTCAGGGCCCTGGTCGACTGGGACCCGGACGGGGCCGGACAACGCTACCAGCGGAGCGGCGGCGGGCCGCTGAGCGGCTGGTCGCTGGGGGTCAAGGACATCATCGACGTCCGGGGAATGCCGACCCGCTGCAACGTGGACTTCCTTCCGGAGACGCCGGCCCGGGAACACGCCGGCGTTGTGGAGCGGTTGCTGACTCTGGGCGCCTTCGTCCTGTCCAAGACCGTCACCACCAGCCTGGCTTTTCTGGATCCCGGAGTCACCCGCAATCCCTGGAATCCCAGCCACACTCCCGGAGGCTCCAGTAGCGGCTCGGCCGCGGCCGTGGCCTGCGGGATGGTCCGGTTGGGACTGGGTTCCCAGACGGTGGCTTCGGTCAATCGTCCGGCCAGCTACTGCGGGGTCACGGGGTTCAAGCC
>JAPPJA010000121.1 GCA_028874675.1 Chloroflexota bacterium | reverse complement strand
GGCGGAACCATCCCCGTTGTACCTCAATATCCTCCGCGCCCCGCTCTGGCAGCCGTACAAAGTCCCATCGGCCGAGAAGGTCAGCCCCACAACCCGGTTGGTCCACCGCCTGTAGTCCGACACCTCGCCCGTTCCGGGGTCGTACCGCAGTATCTTGTTGTGGATGGTGTTGGACGGCACCGACACCGTGGTGAACAGCAGCCCTTCCCCATCCCAGGCAGGCCCGTCTGCTCTATTGCCGTCCGGACCGGCCAGTAGTTCAAACTCCCAGGTCATCAACCCCTCCTCTTCGGGACACAAGTGAATATTCGTGCCTGCTCCTGGACCAGAGACTAGTCGGTGACGCCCGGTATCGGATACGTCGGCAGCCCCGGTATCTCCACCCTCATTCGGTAGATGGATGTGCGTGCCGTGAAATAGATGGTCCGATAGTCCGGGTCCCCGAATCCAAAGTTGGCGCAGTCCTCGGGTATCAGCAACCGGCCCAGGTGGTTTCCCTGCGGGTCCGTCACCCACACCCCCCCGGGCCCCGTGCAGTACACGTTGCCCTCCACGTCCACCTTCATCCCGTCGGGCGCCCCGTGGTCGTCGTGGAACAGCTCCGCGAACAGCCGGCCATTGCCGATGTTTCCGTCCTCCAGCACGTCATAAACCCGTATGTGCCGCCGGGCCGTGTCGTTTATGTAAAGCAACGACTCATCCGGCGAGAAGCACAGGCCATTACAGTTGACGTAGTCGTCCGCCAGCAGGGTCAGGCTGCCGTCGCCCAGGTCAAGCTTGTACACCGCTTCGTAGTCCACGTACTTCTGCACGTCCTCGCTCTCCATCCCCACATTGCGGATGCCATTGGACGGGTCGGTAAAATACACCATCCCGTCCGACTTCATGATGATGTCGTTGGGGGTGTTCAGCTTCTTCCCGTCCACGTGCGACGCCAGCACCGTGGTGGACCCGTCATGCTCCCAGCGCCACACGGTCCGGCTGCTCCATCCCGCCACCAGCAGCCTCCCCTCGTGGTCGTAGCACATCCCGTCGGCCTTTCCCGAGGGATGCATGATGACCTCCGACCCCTTTCCCGGCATCCATTTCCAGATCTTGTTATCGATAATATCGGTCCACACGAAGAACTGCTCCTTGTTGTTCCACACCGGACCTTCGGTAAAAATGTGGCCCCCGGAAATCTTTTCCAGCGTGGCGTCAGGCTTCACGATTCGGCTGAATCCGGGGGAAAACATCTCTGAGGACATTCGTGGCTCCTTGTGCCCGACTCATGGGCGGACGGGTTGTGCCGCTTCCGGCTGCCGGCAAGAATTGCTTATGCCTGGAGGGGGCTGTCGGATTACCGGATTGTAGGTAGGCCCCCATACCTTGTCAAGAAAACCAGGCCCTTTCAACAGGGCTACCGCATATCACATTTGGGGGATACCCCGTCGTTCCCGCGCAGGCGCGAACCTCGACCCTGAGGAGGGAACCCAATTTGACATCACGGACGCCTATTACCTAGACTGCTACAACTTCAACTCAGGAGGATTTCAATGGACCGAGGAATCTGGGCCACCTGGTACGACCTGCCGGAAGAGGGGAAGGATGAATTCCTGACCTGGATGCACGAGGAATACATGCCCAGGGCCCTGCAGCGCCCCGGCTATTTGTGGGGCTGCCATCAGCAGAACATTATGACGCCCGAGCGGGAGGCGCAGACCTACTCCCGGCTGGTCCACGTGGACGACCCAGGCGTGGCCGACTCCGGTGTCCCCGGCGGCAACCAGTACCTGATGCTGTTCGGCGCCGAGTCGCCCCACACCTTCGTGGACCCCAGCATCCCCGAGCTGCGGGCTCGCGCCGATGCCCGTACCCTGGAGATGATGGACCGTCGCCAGAACGTTCGCTACTGCATTTTCCTTGAGGAGGAGCGCGTCAACGGCCCCGAGTACAAAGCCCGCCAGCCCGGCCTTACGCCGGGCCCCGTTGTCCAGTTCGGCAGCTTCAACATCAACGCCCTGGAGAATGAGGACGAGATGGGGACCTGGTATTCCCGTTCCCGGCTGCCCCTTATGCGGCCCATGCCCGGCTGCGTCGGCGCCCGCAAGCTGGTGTCCATCGTCGGCTGGGCCAAGCACGCCATCATCTACGAGTTCCTGACCCTGGAAGACGTGGACAACCACTTCATCGACACCGACGCCGAGTTCTCTCACCGTGTAGTCGCCAACCTGGTCCACGCCCCCCACTCGCCCAGCCTCGGCACCCGCATCTGGCCAGCCTAGCCACACCTGCAACTGGTTGGAGCGGCGTGAATGCCGCTCCTCCCCGGTTAAACTCCCCACAACAGCAAAGGGGGCAGACA
>JAPPJA010000314.1 GCA_028874675.1 Chloroflexota bacterium | reverse complement strand
TCGTTCCCGCGCAGGCGGGAACCTGGAACCTGTGCAAGTCGTGGGTTGGGTAGGGAGTATGATGGGTGTATTGGCAGGCAATTCCCTTAACTCTGAACTGTTACGCGGCGTCTACACTTCGGGCCCGAGCCGTTATCCTCGCAATCGGGGTGGCGATAAGGGAGAGAGCCCTGTCAGGAAGCCTGGCCCAGGCAATCCGGCGCCCCCAGTTAGTCTCATCAGGAAGCTCCCTGCACCGTCGGGGTCCTGCGAGGATTCTTCCGGCCGGTATTCAGCTTGGTTCTTACTTCGCGCTTGACCCTGGAAGCCAGGCAATGGTCGTACTCCGCCAGGAACGCCTCCACCGCCCTGCGGTCGTGCTGCTCAACCACCCGCAGGGCCCAGGACAGCGCCTTCTCAACCATGTCCTCGTGGTCGGCGGCCAGCATCCGGCAAACTGGCATGGTACGGGCCACATCGCCCGTTCCGCCCCGCGCCTTCAGGTTCAGCGCCACCGTGCTTACCAGCGCCACCCGCCGCCACCAGAGGTCTTCTGACCCAGCCCATCGGTGGACGACTTCATCGCTAATCTGCCCGTTGCGCCATGCCGGTCCCGAAAGGTAAAGGGAAAAGACATCCACCGAGTCCCAGCTATCCAGGCTTGCCCCCAGATTTTCCAGTGTCGCCCGGTCGAGGGACGCCAGCGTCGGACGGTGGTAATGGGCAATCTCGTAGCCCACCCATCGCAAATCCCGCTCCCCCTCCCCCAGCGACCTGTACACTATAGCCCGGACGATGTCCAAAACCTCGCTTGCGGCAAACCTGGCAACCCTCCGACTAACTTCCCGCCGGATAGGACGGATGGCGGGAATTGTAGGGGTGGGCAGGGCGTTTACGCGTGAAAAGAGTTCATTCACTGGGTTGGCAATGATGATCGTACCTCCCTGGCTTGGCGGGGAACAAGCTCTGGTTGGGGCATTCTAGCAGACCTGCCAGGAGTGGGGTCGTCAAAACAATCTTGTCCACATTCCTTGGCTCGGGTCTGGCGGATTGCCAGGAATGAGGCTTCATTGCGTCGCCGCCCATTCCACACCCCTCACTCTCACCTGTATCGCTGATCTCCCATGTCCTACCTTCTTATCCACACCCTCCAGGCTGAATCCGGCGCCATCGATACCTGGCATGATTACTGCCCCGATGATCTTCCTGCATCCAGCAGAAGCAATCACCGCGGGGCCACGATGGCGGACCCGCGAGGCATAACCCGACCACCGATACGCTTTCAACTGACCGGGACGCCCCCTTTGGCGCGCCCCTTAGTTGCAGGCAAATAGCGGGGAGACCGTGGCCCCCACGGTCTCCCCGGGTGGGGCGTCGCCGCCCCGAGCCGTTTTCTGCGCACTGGTTGGCCAGGCTGTCGCTGCTGCATGGCTTGTGTGCGCCCGATTGCGATGACCCTATTGGCAGAGGGCCGGGGCCCTTCGTGACCAGTCCCGCCCCTCCATCAATTCGCCGTCGTCGTTGAGGGCATGCACCCGGTAGGTGTAATCGATGCGCAATCGGCGAGTGCGGTCGGTCCAGTCCCAGTACTCGTCGCTGTGCGTCTGGAGCGCCTCGGCTGCCGCGCCCAGGAAATCGAATCGGTCGGTGATCCACTCTCCGCCGCTGAGGCGCCTCCGTTCAACTCGCCACCCGTGTGGTGGCGGGTCGTCCTCGAATTCGGCGGCGGTGTGCCAGAAGATGTAAATCCCTCTCGATTGGCACATCGGCTCGGAGATTCCCGGCCGCCCTGTATCGTCGATTAGTTCGCGCTGGGTGATGGTCACGACGGTCTCGTTGATGGGCCCCTGGGTAACTCCGGGCGGCAGCATTGAGCCGAAAGACAGCTTCACGCTCTCCCCGCCATCGTCGATGCGGTCGTAGTTGGCGGTGAAGACGATGGTGCTTGATGCTTCGCTTGCCCTGAAGGTTACGACCAGGGGAATACCGGAGTAGTCGTCGTCGGTGGCGCCGTCCTGACCCACGGCAACGATGGGAATTTCCACGGTCCGCCGGGGGTCTTCGCTCAGCGTGACGATGATGCCCTGGCTGCCGCCTTCGATTACCGTGTAGGCGGCCTGGTCGAAACTCACCGACACCGCCGGTTCATTGTCGGTGATGGTGACAACGTAGGGATTGGGGCATTCGTCGTCACAGACATCGCCCTGGGAATCGAGCAGTACGACCTCCGGCGGCACGTGCGCATCACGTGAGAAGTGAAGATGAAAATGCTCATCGCCTTCATACACATCGTCCTCGAGTATCGTTACGGACACCGTCTTGCGGGCCACCAGGGCGCCGTTTTCCACCTGGAAATCCGAGGATGTGAAC
>JAPPJA010000278.1 GCA_028874675.1 Chloroflexota bacterium | reverse complement strand
GTCCGCAACAGTCTGGTGCCCCTGGCGGCCCTGGTCACTCCCAACGTGCCTGAGGCCGAAACCCTGGCAGGACGGGAAATCGAAACCGATGAGGACATGCGCGAAGCTGCACGACGCATCATTGGCATGGGCGCCAGGGCCGTCGTGGTCAAAGGCGGACACCGGGACGGGCCCGCGACCGACGTCTTCTATGACGGCAGCAACTTCACCGAGTTTTCCTCCGAAAGGTTCGACACGGTCAACACCCATGGCACGGGATGTACCTTTGCGTCCGCCGCCGCCGCCGGCCTGGCCCAGGGCAAGTCGGTATTGGACGCCGTGGCCCAGGCCAAGGAATTCGTAACCGAGGCCATCCGCCACTCATATCCGCTGGGTCAGGGCCACGGACCGGTCCACCACTTCTACCGCTACTGGTCAAATCCCTGAACCAGGGCCGAGGCAGGATGTTTAGTTGGCGCTGCCACCCCGGCTTTTCTGCCAAATTCCGCCTCATTTGATCCGTCTTATTTGAACGGAAATCATAGCGCCAGGACCCTGGGTACTCTCTGCTCCTTGCCCTGCTTTTCCGCCTATGGGCTATAATACCCATTCGAAACCAAACCCCTCGTCCGAGGTAATTCAGCCATGTTCACTCCCGTTCCCAGCCGGGTCAGTATGCCCGAGCTTGATGCCCGCATCCTCCAGTATTGGAAGGACAACGACGTCTTCCGACGCAGCGAGTCGGAACGCCCCGATGCCCCCCTGTTCATGCTTTACGAAGGTCCTCCCACCGCCAACGGAAGTCCCGGCATACACCATGTGTTGGCCCGGGTCTTCAAGGATGTAATCTGTCGGTACCGCACGATGAAGGGTTACCGCTGCCTTCGCAAGGGCGGCTGGGACACCCACGGGCTGCCCGTGGAGTTGGAAATCGAAAAGGAGCTGGGCCTCAGTTCCAAGCGGGAAATCGAAGAATACGGCATCGAAAATTTCAACCAGAAGTGCCGCGAAAGCGTCTTCCGCTACGTCAAGGAATGGGAGGTGATGACCGACCGTATCGGCTTCTGGGTGGACATGGACGACCCCTACGTTACCCTGCACAACGACTTCATCGAGACCGGTTGGTGGATTCTCAAGAAACTGTGGGACGACGGTCTCCTGTACGAGGGACTGCGGGGCACCCCCCATTGTCCCCGCTGCGAAACCAGCCTCAGTTCCCACGAGGTCGCGCTGGGTTACCAGGAAAACACCCCCGACCCCTCGGTGTTCGTCAAGTTCCGAATCACCGAACCGGCCGCTGCCCTAACTATAGACGGTAGCGTTCCCACCTACTTCCTGGCCTGGACCACCACTCCCTGGACTTTGCCAGGCAACACGGCGCTGGCGGTGGATGCCAATGCCCGGTATTCCCTCGTTGAACTGGAGGCTGACGGAAACACGGAACGGCTGATCCTGGCCTCCGAGCTTCTGGAAGCCAATGTCGAGCAGCCATACAACATCGTCGCAACCTTCAGCGGCGCGGACCTGGTGGATTCCGGTTACGAACCCCTTTACCACCCGGCCGCTTATGGCACTGATATCCGCCGCTTCGAGCACAAGGCAGGTCCGGGTGGGTCCCAAATAACGGAACTGGTTTCCACCTGCGATTTCGCTCCCAGGGTAGTCGCCGGCGATTTCGTCTCCATGGAAGACGGCACCGGCATCGTGCACATCGCTCCGGCCTTCGGGGACGAGGACCTGGGCCTGGGCCGCGAAAAGGAACTGGCCTTCGTTCAGCCCGTCAACCTGACCGGCCTCATCACCGGCAACTACCCCTTCGCCGGCAAGTTTGTCAAGGACGCCGACGAAGATATTATGAAGGACCTCTCGGAACGGGGGTTGCTGCATCGCCGGGATATTTATCGCCATACCTACCCCTTCTGCTGGCGCTGCGACACTCCCCTCCTCTACTATGCCAAGTCTTCCTGGTACATCCGGACAACCGCGCAGAAGGACCGTCTCGTGGAGGGCAACAGTTCCATCAACTGGTATCCCGATTACATCCGCGAGGGCCGGTTCGGCGAGTGGCTGCGGAATAACGTGGACTGGGCCATCTCCCGTGAGCGGTACTGGGGCACCCCTATACCCATCTGGCAGTGCCCTGAATGCAGCAATCGCGTCTGCGTGGGCGGCGTTGCGGAGCTGAAGGAGCTTGCCAACGGCGGCGGCGCAGGTCTGGACGGCCTGGACCTGCACCGTCCCTACGTGGACGACGTGGTGTTGACCTGCTCCCGGCAGGGTTGCGGCGGACAGATGCGCCGGATTCCCGAGGTAATGGACGCCTGGTTCGACTCCGGCGCCATGCCCTTCGCCCAGTGGCACTATCCCTTCGAC
>JAPPJA010000140.1:1647-2365 GCA_028874675.1 Chloroflexota bacterium | reverse complement strand
CTGGTCGCCTCCGGCAACAACCCTGGCGCCCTGGTCCACCGCTTCGTTTATCCAGCGGCTCACCCGAGTGGCATCCGATTCTCGAATCATGGGGCCCATCTTGATTGCTTCATCCAGTGGATCGCCGGTTGCGAAGGCTTCCGTGGGAACCTTTATGGCATCCAGGAAGTCCGCATAAATTCGGCGGTCGGCCAGCACCCGCTGGGTCGAGATGCAGACCTGGCCGGCATTGGCGAAACCGCTGGCAACGGTGGCCGCCGCCACTTTCTCAATGTCGGCATCAGACATGATTATCAGCGGGCTGTTGGAACCCAGTTCCATGGTTACTTTCTTGATGCCGGCGTTGCGGCAGATGCGGTCTCCCACTTCCATGCTGCCGGTGAAGGTGATCTTGCGGACTCTCGGGTCGCCCGTAATAGCATCTCCAATTTCGCCGCCGGAACCGGTCACGCACTGAATGGCCTCTTCCGGCAACCCGGCTTCCAGCAGGATTTCCACCAGCTTGAGGCCGGACAGGGGGGTATCACCGGCGGGCTTCAGTACTACGGCATTGCCCGCGGCCAGGGCGGGACCCACCTTGTGGCAAACCAGGTTCAGCGGGAAGTTGAACGGGGCTATGGCTGCCACCACGCCCACGGGAACGCGAATGGTGAACCCAAATTGGGAGGTTGCGCCGGGGGCGGCGTCCAAGGGCACCGTTTCCCCGTGCAGACGCTTG
>JAPPJA010000140.1:0-1637 GCA_028874675.1 Chloroflexota bacterium | reverse complement strand
TTCCGCAGAGCCGGTGATGGTCTGGATGGCCCTGAGAACCTCGCCGCGGCCTTCGGCAATAACCTTGCCTTCCTCCATCGTAATGGTCCGGCCCAGGTCTTCGACCCGTTCCGCCATGATGTCGGCGGTGCGCCGCAGAATGGAGTATCGCTCGAAAGCGGGGAGCTTTGCCATCACCTCAGCGCCGCGCACCGCGCTGGATATGGCAGCGTCCACGTCGGCAGCCGTTGCCCTGGGAACGGTGTCGATTACAGACTGGTCGAAGGGGTTATAGACGGGCATAGTTTCGGCCCGGTCCACCCAACTGCCGTTAATGTACATTTTCATGGCTGGTTTCTCCTTGAGCTAAGTTCAACTGCACAGAACTGGGGCAGCTCCAACAAAGCTGCCGCAATTGCGCCCTATATTAGCATATTTCGGATAGGGAACATTCCAGCGAGCATCCGGCAAGCAAAGGAAACCAGACAGCCAGAACAACCGCTGTAATGCGGCTCATTCCGAGGAAGGAGAGGGGGGAAGGGGAAGCCGCCAGGCCCGGGTTAACGTCCCAGGGCGGTAGCGCGGCCGAGGTCGGTAACGGTGTAGTGGCCAGCCCGCCCGGGGACGCGTTCCAGCCAGCCAAACTTGCTGCGGGCAGCGTTTCGAAGAGTCTGCACAAAGTTGTGGGCCCTGGGCCAGCCAACAATATCAAACAGGCGTCCGAGCGCATCAGCGTCCACCCCTTCAATGGCCAGGTAACGGCTGGCGCCCTCTGCGGCCACCACAACCCGGCGCATGTCGCCCAGGGGATTGGCGGCGCGACAGAAGTCCACGAATGCCTGCTCAGATACTGCCGGAACCAGGTTCGCCATCCCCAGGTGATTGCCGGCTGACGGGGGGGACCCGTTGGTGGCCTGCCCGCCATTGCCCAGTCCCTCCAGTTGGGGCCAGGGTTCTGGAGGAGGCTCCTCCAATGACGCATCCCAGTCGCTCAACAGGGGGGCAATGGCCTGCTCCGGGGTTTGGGGGGCATTGGGTTCGACGGCGGGTCCCGTGTTGGACTCTGGGCCAATTTTCTCGGCAGCGGCCGAAGCCCCGGGGTTTTCACTTGCGGGAATCGCTTCTGCTGGCGCCGACGCCTCCACCGGCTGGGCGGTCTCAACCGTCACTGAGGGAGACGTAGGCGCGGGGTCAACTACGGCCGCTCTTTCGATCGGTGGTTGCCTGTTGGCGGCGGTTGGCCCAGTGGAGAATCCAGCCAGGATGGCCCGGCTGACGTCCGTAAGGACTATTCCCAGAATCCGGTCAATGACCACGTCATCTTCGGTTTCCAGGTTTATCTGGGCGTTGTTGGGCAGGGTGATCGAAAGCTTTAACATCGGCTAATGGGTCTTCGCCGGCGATTACTTCAGCATTTATGTTAGCGGGGAGTTTCCCGCTAATCAAGTTGGCCACCCCGGCAGTGGCGGCGGCGGAGACTTGGGAAAGGTTCCTCATATCCGGGCGGGGTCTCCCCTTTGGCCGCTGAAAGTCCGCCTACAGGGTCTGCTTCAGCCGGATGGCCAGGGATCGGGTAAGCCCGGGAACGGCGGCGATATCATCCACAGGGGCGTCCTTGATGCCCTGGATGGACCCGAAACGGCGCAGGAGCAATCGCT
>JAPPJA010000472.1 GCA_028874675.1 Chloroflexota bacterium | reverse complement strand
CAGTTCGCCCAGGGTGAAAGTTGCCGGGCGACTGCCGTGGGGGAATGGGAGAGGAAGGCAGTGGGGCCAGCGGCCACGCCGTCAGGCAGCGCGCCGGTGGGAACTGCGTTGCAATCAAGAGCGTCCGGTCCGTGGTTCTCGAGCGACCGGAGCATGGTGAATCTGCGGCACCGCTACTTCTTATCCAGCAGCTTTTCCGCAGTTATGACGGGACAGCCGAAACTTGTCAGCAGTTCCGACCGTAGCGTGAAGGGTCAGCGAAGCAGGTTACCCTCTCCGCAAGAAAACCGATAGGGAAAGGGACGCCGGGAATACCGTGCTGTTTCCGGTTGCCGCCTCCTGGATTCGGTCCGTGGGGCAGGGAATCCGCCTTTGGTTGGGATGCCTAGTGAAGCGCACCGTGCGCCTCGGGGAATGTCCCTAGCAGACGTCCATAGGGAGAGCGCGATGCTCAATCCCTCTGGTCAGTCCAGCACAGGTGACCGCTCGGAGAGCAGGGCTCGATCCTATGCGGCCAATCCCGGGTCCAGGGGCGGGACCCTCCAGCTTTCTCGGCAGGAAAGACTGGCAAAAGCCTGATTACATATTCCAGTTTCCGGCACCGAGGACGCTGGCGCAAGGGCTTTGGCGTCATCGCACCCAAAGTGTTCACAAAAACCTAAGCGCCATTCCTGGACCGGCTTCACCACCTCCTTTTTTCCAGCCCTTGGGTAAGGAGTTCACCGGCTGCGGGCGAAGGAAACGTCACTCCATCCCGTCAGCAATTCCCTCGTGGACGCTCCGGGGAGAAATATCTCGATCCTCGCGGAGCAGGCCCGGGCGAACAGGGATCACGCCCCCGGGTTTCTATGGCGGTGGAAACCCTGGTGAAGCCAGACAACACATCCAGTATCCGACCCCGGGCGACCCCCTGACAAGACTCCGGGCGCCCCTTCAGCTAAATCACTTACTTCAATCTGGCGGGAAAGCGGCATGAATAAGACAACAATCCGGTAGGAATCAGTGGGCCACCGAACGCCGCCGCTATCGCCTTCACCGGCCATCAGGGGGCCACGTTCGCCACGCCTCACCCGTGGCCAACCGTCGCCACCGCCGTCATCAACCCCCCGCAGCATCGCCGGAATTCCAGGCCAGCCCCACGGGTCCGTCTGCAACGGTCACCACCGCCACGACCACCAGGAGTTCCGCCGACCCACCCCTTCCTCTACCGCAACCGTTGACGAGCTTCACGGAGGGCGTCACCGCCATCGCCGCCAGGGCGCCCTACCTGTTGTGGTGGACTTCCACCGGCAGCAACCGTGCCGCGAGCGACGACGCAAACTTGTTCCGCAACTTTGCAATTTCCCGCAACCGGACCTTGACAGAAAGTGTTCGCCGTCTTCATCCCGCAGGGGGTGATTTCCCCGGGATTCAGCTTGGAAAAGCCCGTATCTGCAACTCTGCGCCCAAACCGTTTTCCTTTACAGCCCAATGACCTCAAAACGGACTTGCTCAGCACCGTCAGGGACAAGGGACCTATGTGTCGGAGTGGCGTCCGGGCCGGCTGCATCAATGAAATCCCTTCCGAGGGATAACGTTCAACCCGCCGGGGCCGCAGAGTGGTTCAAGAAAGGCGGCACGGCGGGATTGCCGACCAGCTTCCCGTCGTAAACCAGCAGGAGGATCGGAATGAGAAGGCCCAACGGATCGAAGACCACGCGCGTGCGTATGTCACCGGCGAAATCAACGGTCTCCTGCACCGCCGAGCAGCGAGACCGGAGGCAACGGGGGCTGCGCATCCTGGCCCGGATCATCGCCCGGGCCCACCTGAGGCGGCAGGTATCGTGGGCCGCACAGGAACCGCCGCCCCCGGGCCCGGGGGCTGGCGGCTGAACCGGTCGCGGAACCGGCAAAGGTACCCGCAGTCAGCCCGATAGCCGGCGCGTCCCCAGTTCCCATCAAGGTCACCCGGGCAATCCCGCCAGGCCGGGTTCAGCGGCGGCATCCTGGCAGCACCCCAGCCGAGCCGTCGCCGGTCCGTCCAGCAACCCCCACACCCCGGCGGTGCAAAATGCACCGATCAAACGGGGCCGATGCACCGCCCGCCCGGTCCCAACAGGCCCGGCAATGTACCGTTCCGATAGGGGCGATGTATCCACTGACCGGAACCAGGACTAAAACCAATCGCTTGCTCCAATCCCGCCGAAACGGGCGAAATTCCCCCGTTTCAGCTACGAATCTCCACGTTTCCACCGATGCCGTCGAAATCCAGATTCCTGTACACGTCCCCAGCGTCGAGCCCGCCCCTGGAAATTACGAGTCTTGTAAGGGGGGGTGCGGAAGACCCCCCTCTGGCGTCCTGTCCCCGGGGATACCCTCCCACGTC
>JAPPJA010000499.1 GCA_028874675.1 Chloroflexota bacterium | reverse complement strand
TTGCAGTAGTAGAGGTCGCCTTCACCACCAACGGATTCCCAGAAGCTCTTGCTCCAGGGGCCCATTTCGGAGGAGGCGTTGCTCATTACGAACTCGGCGTCGAAGGTGGTCGACGGGTTGCCGTCCCTGCCGTGGAAAGTCACCGTGAAGGTGTGGTCGTCTATCTTGGTGAAATACTTGTCGGGGCCGGCGAGCGGAGTACCGTCGTCGTTGCGGCCGCCTACGAAGTAGCGCCAGGTGCCCAGACGGGTGTCGGGACGGGTAAGGACCTGGGCAGTGTGCAGGAAGTCGTCGGCAGTAAGTTCACCCCAACCGTTGTGGAACTCGATGCCCTCGCGGAGCCAGAAAGTCCACTCGGAAAGGTCGTCGTTGGCCTCCCACTTGTGGGCCAGTTCCGGAACGTATTCGCTGGTGGTGGGGTGAATGCCAATGGCGTAGTCCAGCGTGGGGTCGTACTGAACGTAGGCCTGGCGGCTGCCCTTCCAGGGGCGGTTGGTTTCGTTGTTGGCGGAAGTGATGGCGAACTCCAGGCGATCAACTTGCCTGGCATCGACCATGGGTTTTTCCTCCATGGCCTGGGGTACGGCGGTAGGAGCAGGGGCCGCCTCAGCGGGCTGTTCCATGCTTTCGGTACCGGAAGTAGTACCACCCGAACCGCCTTCCATGCCGGTGCTGGGCTGGCGCTGAGCTGCCGGCGGCGGACCGGCGGGTTCCTGCATTTGTTCGGTCGCGGCCTGCTCTGCGGCTGACTGGGTGGTGCCGCCAGTCTCGGCGGGGCTTTCTTCGGCTGCGCCGCAAGCGATCATCAAAGCCAGCAGCATGCTCAGCGAGCAATAGAGCCATAGCTTGGGTTTGGTTAACCAGTGATAAGCCATTATTCCTCCATTCCCTCCTTTAAGTCTCAGGTTGGATAGAACTGTGTGACGATAGACAAACCGGCTCCGGCTACTCTATTTCCGCCAATAGAGATTGGGCCAGCCCAAGTCTGACAATTTGTCGAACTATATGACACCGCGGTTGCGAATGTCAATAATCTGTTAAGTTCATTATTTCGAGGTTTGAAGGTGGTCGGGAACCTGTTGAGCAATTGGGGACGCTCGGGCGAGGGGTGGGTTGTAAAAGGGGGGGGGGTGCCGCCCATGCCGACCCTTCCTCCTGGACAGGGAAGGGTCAGGATGGGCAAGGTTCAGCTGAGGGGGCCGAAGTCGGGCGGCATTACCCTGCGCCGAGAGGCCGCCTCGTAGGATGATGCGATGTTGAGCAGAATGTCTTCCTTGCCCGGTTCGGTGCGGAACACCAGGGAGAAGGGCAGCCCGGGCGCGTCCAGGGCGGTGGGTTCACCGGAAGGAGCGGACACATAGCTCATCCGGTCGTCGGAAAGGCGGAAAACGGGGTCGTAGGCGGTGTCCACATAGCCGGCGGGTATCAGGACCTCGGTGAGGCCGGCGTTGGGGCCGTTGGTGGATTCCTGGCGGATGTTGTTGCCGCCGCTGCTCTGGTTGGCGCCGCCGATGAGGGCCGGGGGATAGGGGGTGTGGAGCCGGACCAGGGCGTCGAGCTTGTTCTCCAGGATTACCATCATATCTACGCGCCGCAGGAATTCCCGCAGCATGATGCGCTCGTCAACGCCCTGCCGGCCGCCCAGGGGATTGCGGAGGTCAGTGACCTCCTCCCAGTTCTTGAAGGCGGCGCGCTGGTCGTCGCCCCAGTACTTGGAGCGGGCGTTGAGGGTAGGCCAGTCCACCAGGGTTTCCGAGTAGCCCAGGGCGCGCCAGTCGGCGGCGCGGCGAGTGAGGTACTGCTTGATGTGGTACCGGAAGGACATGGCCAGGATCTGGTCCTGGATGGTGGCCAGGTCGAGGTTGGAAGGGGGTTCGATGAGGCCGTCGGCCAGCTCCACAAAGTAGTCCACGGGCTGCATTTCACCCGAGCCGAAGAATACGCCAGGAGCGAACTCAGTGGGTACGATGACGTCGGCGAACTCCTTGAAAACGGGCTGGCCGTCGGGGCCCAGGCGATAGAGAATGTCGGGCATAAAGACGGGGAGCAGGGCGGCGATGGCCCGACGGAAGTCCACCTTCATGGGCTCGATTTCCGGGTCGGCGGGGAAGTTTCGGTCGCCGGATTCGAGCAGGGTAGCGCCCAGGTGGTCGCGGAGCACGTCCTTGATTTCCTGGTTGACCGCGTCAACTATTGGCTTTTCGGTCAGGGATCCGGCCGGGTAAGCCATGGACTCCCGGATAACGCCGAGTCGCACGCCTTGCAGGGAACCGGCGCCCCCGGGGGCGCGGGCGTGGACAGCATAGGAGGGCAGCACCGAGGAGCGGGGCACGGTGGTGAAGGGGTCGCGGGGGTCGTAGTTGCCCTCTT
>JAPPJA010000327.1 GCA_028874675.1 Chloroflexota bacterium | reverse complement strand
ACTCGTCCCAGTAGTAGGCAATGATGCGCCGTCCGTTCCAGTCGCCGGCCTCCTCCGACGCAATCCACACCGCCGGAGCCTGCATCACCTCGGGCTGTATCAGCGTACGCGCGCTGGTCCCGCCCGGGGGGATTACCATGTTGGTCGCCGTGGCCCCGCCCGGGGTCAGCACGTTGGCCGTAACCCCGGTTCCCTCCAGGTCCTGCGCCATTATTGCCACCAGAGCCTCGTGCCCTGCCTTGGATGGACCGTAGGGAGCGCCGCCCTTTCGCCACATCGTATCCATGCTGGTTGTGACGCTGATAATCCGCCCAAAGCCCTGCTCAATCATGTACGGAGCCACGGCGTGGGACATCAGGAAAGGCCCGCTGAGATTCACCGCGATCACCCGCAGCCACCCCGACGGGTCCATCGTCCAGAAGTCAGTGCGGCGGCCCGCCTCTCCCGGGTTGGTAAAGCCGCCCGACCGCAGGTTGATGCCCGCGTTATTCACCAGGATGTGCAGTCCGCCCATCTCATTGACCGTACGCTCCACCGCCTGCCCCACCGAATCCGGGCTGGTAACGTCAGCCACAATGGGCAGCACCGCATCGTCGCCGCCAATTTCCTGCATCACGCTGGCCGTCTCGTCCAGCCAGTCTTCGTTGATGTCCAGCATGGCCACCCTGGCCCCGGCCCTCACCAGCCCGGTGGTGATGGAGCGGCCCATGCCAATTGGACTGGCCGCTCCGGTAACAATGGCAATCCTGCCTTCCAATGCCCTGGATGTTGAAGTCATGACCCTACCTCGCTTTCGTTTGGGACCTGTGGCAACAATCCTTTCCCTTTCGGCCCGTTGCGGGGCTCATTACAACGCTGACCTCAGTTGGCGCTCTCTCATGCCAGTTACCGCGCCCCTTCCAGCATCTCCCGGAAACGCCTGTCCTGTTCCTCCCGGGGCAGCAGAATGCAGTTGGAACAGTAGTCGTTGGCCCGGGGCGACCGCCACCACAGGCAGCACCCCCTCCGGCGCGAGAAAAACCCCGTGCGACTGCCGGTCCCGAACTCTTCCATGGTCAGTTGCCTGTAAATGGGCGAATCCGGGTCGGAAAAGAGGACTTCCGCCGCCTTTGTCACTCTCTCCCGCGCGGTTTCCGTGGCGTACAGCCGGTTCAATGCCTGCGAGAAGGCCGCCGCCGCTGCGTTCCACGACACCTTCACGCTGGCTCCCGCCGCCCGCCGCAGGTCCGCAATCACCTGCCCCAGGTTGTCCTCAAACAGCCACCCCTTGAGCTGGTCGTACAGGGCAGCCTCATCGGCGACCACCATCACGTCAGGGTGGGCCGCCGACGGGTCATCCGGCAGGGCCGCAAAGGCCAGCCGGCCAAGTCCCGTGGCGTCAATCGCCGGCCCATTCCAGTGGAAGGCCAGGTTGTCCAGCGACACGTCCGGGACCCTTTGCTCCAGCACGTACTGCCCCACCAGCGGAAACACCACCCGGCTCAGATACGCCACCAGGAATGCCGAGCCTGCGACGTGCCGGTTGCTGCTGTCCCACGCCCGCTGTCCGTACGCCGCCACCAGCTCCCCCAGCCTCTGGCCGTCTGCCTGGAACAGCTCCCGGGCGGGAGTCCAGGCCCCGTCTCCCGGCGTCTGCCGGGGCAGCGCAAAGAAACCGCCCAGCTCCTGCGCCCTGGCCATGCTGGCCGTCAGGGGATGTCCCCCCTGCCTCCCCTCAGCCATGGAAGAACCTCGGGGCGGAGCGGTCCACCCCATCCGACCCCTGGCCCAGGTATTTCAGGCGCAGCCGGTCCCACAGGTACAGGCGGTCCCAGTCCGGACTTTCCATGTAGTTCTGTCTCTCGTCCAGGTGCGGATTGGGCAGCAGTACCGTTATCTGCTGCTGGCCTCCCCCGTTAAACAGGCGGAACCCCCACGACGTCGGTTGGTGGTCGGGATTGAGCCTCCGGTACAGTTCCGCCCGCGCGGTGCGCCGCAGCCTGGCCGTTTCCGGTGGCGCCGCCTTCGACTCCCCGATACACAGGTGCAGGTGCCACTCTTCAAAGTCCACCGTAAGGTACCCGTCCAGAAAACCCGTGCGGGGCTGGCAGGGAGGCTTGATCTCCCACACTGCCCCGGGCACCAGCATCCCGATGCGGACGTGCTCCCACTCCGCCAGGCAGTCCAGCAGGACACCGCGCAGGGTATCCTCGTCCGTGGGCAGGGAAAACAGTTCGTACGTCCCGTCCAGCTGCTGGATTATTTCCCCGCGGGGCAGCGGTTCCGTTGTTGTCATGGCGTTGCTCCAGGTGTAATTGTTCAAAGTTGGTGTGTTACAAGGTTGGAAAACCCGTCGTTCCCGCGCAGGCGGGAACCTGGAACCTGTGCAAGTCGTGG
>JAPPJA010000137.1 GCA_028874675.1 Chloroflexota bacterium | reverse complement strand
GACCATTTGTTTCATCCCTTCATATTACCAGCATAACTCGTCGTTGTAGTACTAAGAGCCTGTTTACAATCTCTTGAGGATTAGTACCGCGAAGGCGAGAACCACCATTTGCAGGCTGGTATTGAGCTTTCCCTCGCAGTTCTTCCAAAGGCGGCGGCACTTTTCCAGCCAGGCGAAAGACCGCTCCACCACCCACCGTTTCGGCAAGACCACGAACGTGTGCAACGCGTTGCGTTTCGCCACCTCCACCGAGGCCCCCAACAGGCCCTGCACCTCCGCAGCAAAGGGCTTCCCGCTGTAGCCCCCGTCCACCAGCACGTTCCGCACCCGGCTCAGGTCCGCCCGGCGTTCCTCAAACATCGCCAAAGCCCCGGCCCGGTCAGTAACACCAGCGGTAGTCACGCGAATCGCATGGGGCAGCCCCTGGCTGTCCACCGCGATGTGCCGCTTGATCCCGGACACCTTCTTGCCTGGGTCATAGCCCTTGCTCCCGGCGCTATCGGTGTTCTTCACGCTCTGGGAGTCCACGATGCAGAAGCTGGTCTGCTCTGTCCGTCCATTGCTCTTTCGGGCCGCCCCAACTAATTTTTTTTAAGACCCGCTCCAGAATGGACTCCTCCTCCGGGCCAGCCCGCTCGCTCCAGTGCCGGAAATACTTGTAGCAAGTGCGCCAGTCTGGGAAGTCGGCAGGCAGCATCCGCCATTGGCAGCCACTTTTCAGGAGGTAGAGCACTCCGCAGAAAACGTCGTACAAGTCCACGGTACGGGGCTTGGTGCGCCGCCGGGCCGATTCCAGAAGGGGAAGAATCCGGGCGAATTGCTCCCGGGTAATGTCGCTGGAATAGGAATGAGACATGATTGCCCCGCCTCAGTAATGCCCTCAACATAACATATCCCAGAGATCGTAGACAGGTTCTAATACTACAGTCGCAGATTAGATAGACGCCTTTTGTAGTGGCATCGTTGGGCTCTGGCCTGGTGGCGTCGTCTCCACCACGACCAGTACAGAATAAAATCCGGCAGTTGCCTTTCCGTCCATACCAGTCGGGTGAGCAACCGGCGCACCTCCGGGACAGTCACGGGAATCAGCTCTTCGTCAGGGCCGTAGTGGCCCCTTTTTCTCCCTGTTCCATGGCCTGATGCCTGATTACCGCCAGATAGGCGTGGGCCAGCATCGCCAGGGTGATGTGGCGATACCAGCCATCCCATTTCCGCACCTCGTACTGGTCCAGTCCCACCTGCCCCTTGGCCTCCTCAAAGCACTCCTCTATGGACCAGCGGGTTCCCGCGACCCTCACCAGTTGTTTCAAGACCGTCTCCGCAGGGCCGAAGCAGACGTAGTAGGCCAACTCCCCGGGGTTGGCGATGCTGCGCCTGACCAGCAGCCAGTGGCCTTGGCCCGGCTCCCTCAGGGGGCGTATATCCACGGCAGTCCAGTCATACACCCTGGGCCCTTTGGCCCCGTCGCCGGCGCTGCACCGCACCCATCCTGATTCCTCAACCTGCGATGCCAGCCGGTCCGCCCTCACCTGCAGCGGTCCCCTGCCGGTCATAGCCCACAGCTTCTCGTTTCTCTTTACGGCCATCACATGAGGTACCTCCTCACGCTCCAGCCACAGCCTCAGGTTGCGGTCGCTGCCGTAGACCTCGTCCCCGGTGAACCAGGCGAAGGGAACACCCGCTTCCAGC
This sequence comes from Chloroflexota bacterium, assembly GCA_028874675.1. GTDB lineage: Bacteria > Chloroflexota > Dehalococcoidia > Lucifugimonadales > UBA3495 > Bin22. The sequence goes on along the minus strand of JAPPJA010000137.1, from coordinate 693 downwards.
GCTCTCCCCAGCATCAACTGCGCCAGTTGCGGCTTGGTACGAAAGCGGGCACTCTCCGGCACCCCGGCCTCCCGACGCCGCTCCCGGTCATCAGCCCACACCTGGGGCAGATATAACTCCCGGTCCAGCAATGCCCTGCCCCTGGCTCCGGCATAAGCCAGGAACACGCCAACCTGGCAGTTCTCGATCCGTCCCGCTGTCCCGCTGTACTGGCGTTGCACCCCAACCGACTTCTCCCCTTTCTTGAGGAACCCGGTCTCGTCCACCACCAGCACCGCGTCGGCACAGCCCAGATGCTCCACCACATAGTCCCGGAGGTCATCACGAACCAGGTCCGCGTCCCACCGGTAGTTGTACAACAGGCGCTGCACACCGTCGGGGGTGGCGTCGCCAGCTTGCTCGGCTAGTTGCCAGCCGTTCTTCCGTTCCACCGGGCTGAGTAGCCCTTGCAGATAGGCTAGAGCCCGGCTACGCGGCTCAGGCCGCCGGAACCGCCCAGCGATGCTCTGGTGCTTCTCCTCAATACCAACGGCCCACCGGGCCACTTCCGCCACCCCGTTTCTCTCAACAACCACCGCCTCACCTCATCTCCAGTCGGCTGCCATAATTCTACCCTCTCTTAATCTGCGACTGTAGTACTAAATGATCACCCAGTTGCAGAAGCCGCCAACAGGGCCCGATGCGACCCGGTGT